>NZ_SDIG01000019.1:0-68663 GCF_004122755.1 Streptomyces sp. TM32 | reverse complement strand
GGCGCATGAGGGGCGGCGCGGGGACGGGCGCGTGCCAGGGTGCGCCAGAGGGTGCTGCCCGGCTAGACCGCCATGCCGTAGACGATGGTGAACAGCGTCCCCAGCGAGCCGATGATGAAGACGCCGGTCAGGCCGGCCACGATCAGGCCCTTGCCCTGTTCGGCGCTGAAGGTGTCGCGCAGCGCGGTGGCGCCGATGCGCTGCTTGGCGGCGCCCCAGATCGCGATGCCCAGGCACAGCAGGATCGCTACCGCCATGACCACTTCGATCATCACGCGGGCCTCGTTGCCCAGGCTCCCGAACGGCCCCCAGTCCGGGGCGATTCCGCCGATGATGGTGGTGATGTCGCCTTTTTCGGCCGCAATGAACATGTATGAACTCACCGCCCCTTGATGGGTAGTTGTGCGCCTGGCCGGCGCGGTACAGGTCAGCCTCCATCTTCGCTGACAAATGGGCCGTCAGCTGTCGACTTGGCGCCTTTCTTTGACGGATCCCGTGGGAGTGGCGTGCATGTGTGGGCGCACGCCGTCCATTGAACCGACTAGTCTCACTGTGTGTATCACGGGCGATAACCCTGAGCAATGATCATCGGAGGCGGCGGTGGCCGGTCCGGCGCGCCGCGGAGGCCCTGGTCCGTTCGGGTGGCGGACGCGGGCCCCGGATGCGGCGGCTACTTGGGTGCGTGCGACATGGCGAAGATCATGACGAGCGCCACGAGGTGGATCGCGAACAGGAAATAGGCGACGCGCCACCACAGGTGACGGTTCAGCTGCTTCTGGTTGTTCGGGTCCACGGCTCTTGTCCTGTCTCGGGGCGCTCTGGTGCAGTGTCCCTCATCCGGCGGTGTTCCGGGCGCGTCCGTGAGCGGAATCGCGTTGCGGATGACGTGCCCCCTGCCTCCCCCCGTGCCGCCCCCTGCGCCGTGTCGTGCACCGCCGTGCGGTAACTCACGCGGGCGGGCGCGCGGGTGCGGCCGGAAAAAGGCAGTGAACCGCGGCTGGATGGGGGAGGGTTGGTGCGTGCGGAAATTCTGGGTGGCCGGTGGGCTCGGGGCAGGGCTGATGCTCTGTCTGCTCGGGCTGCTTGTGATCGCTACGTACACGGTCGCGGCCGGGCTCGGCGGGGCCGGCGGGCGGGCCCTCGGGCTGGCGAAGGGCGCAGTGCCGGCCGCCTACCAGTCGCAGGTGCAGAAGTGGGGGACGCTCTGTTCGGCGATAACCCCCGCGCTGCTGGCGGCGCAGCTCTACCAGGAGAGCGGATGGAACCCGAAGGCGCAGAGCGCGGCCGCCGCGCAAGGGCTGGCGCAGTTCATCCCGGGGACGTGGCAGACGCACGGCGTCGACGGCAACGGCGACGGACGCAAGGACGTGTGGGACCCGCAGGACGCGATCGCGTCGGCGGCCTCGTACGACTGCGAGCTGGCACGCTATGTGAAGGGCGCGCCGGGCGACGCCACGCGCAACATGCTCGCGGCGTACAACGCGGGTGCCTATCGGGTGATCCAGTACAACGGGGTGCCGCCGTACCGCGAGACCCAGAACTACGTGAAGACGATCACGACCCTGGCGAAGAGCTTCGAGGCGCAGACCGGACCGGTGGCGCCGTCGCGGCAGGCCGCGGGGGCCATCTACTTCGCCCAGGAGAAGCTCGGTACGCGCTATCTGTGGGGCGGCACGGGAACGGCGGCCCAGGGTGGGCGGTTCGACTGCTCCGGGCTGACCCAGGCCGCGTACCACTCGGTGGGCATCGAGCTGCCACGGGTGGCGAACGACCAGTGGAACGCCGGACCGCATCCGAAGCGCGACGAGCTGCTCCCGGGCGACCTGGTGTTCTTCGCCAACAACTTGAACGACCCTCGGTCGATCCACCACGTGGGGATCTATGTGGGAGGCGGCTACATGATCAATGCGCCGTACACCGGGGCCGTGATCCGGTTCGACAAGATCGATTCGCCGGACTACATCGGTGCGACCCGCGTCACCTCGGATGGCGCAAAAGCGCTCCCCGGTACGAACGCTGCGTGAACATAGCGCCCTGAACTGCAGTGATGAATCAAGCTTCGATAACGTCCTGGTGATCATCCGGTAGAGAATGGAACGCCAGGGGCGGGCATCGCGTTTCCTTGGCGTGGGGACGTAGCAGAGCTCGCAGCAGCACCCGCTCGACGACCACGGGGGCAGGCAGCACACGAAGGCGCTCGCGCGCGCGAAAGATAAGGGGCCGCGGCAGATGGCTGGACTCGCATTCGAAGGGCCGAACCCCGACGTCGACGTGCTCGACGGCATCAACGGCCTGGCGAAGGATGCCCCCCACTGGGTCAACACGGCCATGGAGTACATCGGTGAGTACGGCCTCATCGCCGCCCTCGCGGTGCTGTGCCTGGTCGCCTGGTGGTCCGCGCGCCGCAAGCCCGGTGCGCCGTCCGCCGTCGCGGGGCTGGTCTGGGCGCCGCTGGCCGCGGGCCTCGCGCTGCTGGCCAACATCCCGATCCGGGCGTTCGTCGAGCGGCCACGGCCGTTCAAGGACCATGCCGGCCTGGAAGTGCTGATCCCCGGGAAGAGCGACTTCTCGTTCGTCAGCGATCACGCGACGCTCACCATGGCGGTCGGTGTCGGCCTGTTCGTCGCCCATCGCACATACGGCCTGATCGGGATCGCACTGGCGCTCGCCGAGGGCTTCTGCCGCGTCTACATGGGCGTGCACTACCCGACCGATGTGATCGGCGGTTTCGCCCTGGGCACCGCCGTCGCGCTGCTGCTCGCGCCGCTCGCGCAGGCGCTCCTGGTGCCGCTGATGACGGCGATCGGCAGGTCGAAGCTGGCGTGGCTGGTGCGGGCGCCGGGCGTCGAGGCCGCGGACGGGGACGGCGGTCCCGGCGAGGGCAGCCGGGTGGTGGCCGCCGGCGCGGGGATGGCGCCCGGCCACAAGGAGCGGGACAAGGATCTGGCGGCCTGACGACGGCCGCGGCCGGCGGCGCCTGCGGCCTGACGGCCCGTCGGCAGGGATGAGACCTGGCGGACGCGGACGGCCCGGACCCCTCGCGGGGGCCGGGCCGTCCGTGTGTCCGCCGACGGTCTCAGAGCGCCTGCGGGAAGGTGCTGAACAGCCGCTGCGGGTCGTAGGTCCGCTTGACCTGTGTGAGCCGGGTGGTGGCGGCGCCGTAGTAGGCGGACTTCCAGTCGGTCAGGCCGGGGTCGGTGTAGTTCTGGTAGGCGGCGCCCGAGGAGTAGCGGCGCATCGCGTCGTGGAACGAATTCAGCCAGGCTGTCTGCTTGGTGGAGGAGCCATTGGCTCCCCACGACGTCAAGTACTGGGCGAGGAAGCGCGAGCCGCGGTGGACGAACGCGGTGTCGGTGCGGCCGACGCGGTTGATGGCACCGCCCAGCGCCGTCATGGCCACGTTCCCGCCGACGCCGTTGCGGCTGCCGCGCTCGATCTGGTCCATCAGGGTGCGGATGCCGGCCGTCGACAGCGAGCGGTCGAAGAAGTGCGAGCGGGCGGCGTAGGTCTCCCGGCCCAGCTTGCCGGCGGCGGTGTGGCCGGGCAGCGAACCCGGCATGTGGCACTGCGCGGTGGACTTGGAGGAGCAGCCCGCGTACGACTCCATCGCGTCCAGGTAGCCGATCGGCGTGAGGTGGATGCTCGCGGCGGGGCCGGGGCCGCCGGCCTGGTCGGCGAGCTTGTCGAGGGCGTTCTTCAGGTCGCCGTAGCTGCCCAGCGAGAAGGCCGCGACGGAGACGCCCGGGGTGCCGCCGGGGCGGGCGTCGAGATGGCAGGCGGACCATATCTCGTCGGCCTGCGTGGGGCCCCACTTCTGCCAGGACGCCACGACCTTCGCCGCCTTGGACCACGGCCAGGTCATGTAGGCCATCACCGAGCGGGGCGCCGGATGCGTACGGAAGCGGAGCTCGGTGACCACGCCGAAGTTGCCGTTGCCGGCGCCGCGCAGCGCCCAGAAGAGGTCGGCGTGCTGGTTCTTGTCGCAGTCGATGGTCTTGCCGTCGGCCGTGACGAGGGTGGCGCCGACGAGGCTGTCGCAGGTCAGGCCGTAGGCGCGGGAGGACACGCCATGGCCGCCGCCGAGCGTGAGCCCGGATATGCCGACGGTGGGGCACGAGCCCCCGGGTATCGTCACGCCGTGCGGGCCCAGGCCCTCGTAGACGTCGATGAGCTTGGCGCCGGCGCCGATGCGGGTGATGCCGCCGGACGGCGCGCCGACCTTGGAGAGGGCGGAGACGTCGATGATGAGCTTGTTGTTGCCGCTGGACCAGCCCGCGTAGGAGTGGCCGCCGCTGCGGATGGCGACCGGGGTGCCGTGCCGCCGGGCGAAGGAGAGGCACTCGGCGATGTCCGCCGGGTGCTTGACGTAGGCGATGGCCGATGGCTTCAGCGTGTCGTAGCGGGTGTTGTAGAGACGGCGGGCGGTCGCGTAGGCAGCGTCCGACGCCCGTATCAACTTGCCGTCCAGGCTCTTGCCGAGCGCGGTCCAGGAGGCGTTTGAGGCCCGGCCGCCGGTGACGGCCGCATTGGCGTTTGCCGCACCCGTGCCGTTCGCGGCCCCCGTGACGGAAGCGGAGGAGGCCGCGCCCGCCGTGCCGGTCTTGGTGTCGCAGCCGGTGGCCAAGGCGACCGACGTGGCCGCCAGTCCGCCGCCGGCCTGCAGGAGTGTGCGCCGCTTCACTGGGATGGATCCCCCTCGATGTCGTACGGTCCTGCCCCGCCCGCCGAGGACCGGCAGAGATGCGGGGACTGTGCGGGGGAGACGGATCCGGGCGGTGCGGCGGCGCGCTGCCCCGCGTACCGCTGTGCCCGTTCCTGTCCTGCGTTGTCCGGTACGAGCCTGAAGTCCGTTACCGGCGCGGGGTTGTTGCCTCCCCTACTACGCAGATGCCGTACGGGCGCGGGGGGTTCCCGGAACGGAGTTGCTCATTCCAGCGGGCCGTGCGGTGCGGTGCCCGCCTCGGCGTCGACCAGATGGCGCTCGGCGTCCGTACGCGCCTGTGAGCGGGCGCGACGGGCCGGCCCCCGCCAGCCACAGGCACAGCGGGCGCTGCAGAAGGACCCGCGTTCGGTGGTGGAGGTCGCATGGGGCGTTCGGTCGGGCACGCCGCCACGCTACGCCCCGTCCGCCGGTGCGTGACGAGCCCCCTTGACAGTCGTTGAACGGATCGGTCGGCGGAACGCCAGGTGCGGCGGTGGCGGAACGTCCGGCCCACCCGAGCGGACCGGCCGGCCCAGGCCGTTCCCGAAGACAGCGGCCGAGGGGGCTCGTACGCGATGGTGGTGCAGGACAGGCGGAGCGGCGGCGCGGCCGTCGTGGCCCTGGCGTGCGGGACGGGGCTGGCGGTCGGGCTGCTGACGACGGGGTGTTCCCCGGACGGTGCCGCGGCCGACGACCAGGAGCCGCCCGCCCGGGGTGCCGCCGCTGCCGCCGTGCAGGTCAGGGAGAGCGCCGACGCGTTGGTGCGGGCCCGTTCCGCCCAGGTGCGTACGTCCATGGAGACCGTCAGCGGCGGCACCCGCGTCGCCATCCGCGGCACCGGCGGCTACGACTTCGCCACCAGCACCGGGCGGCTGCGCGTCGTCCTGCCCGATCCGGCGGGCCGGGCCGACGGTGGCCATGAGCCGATCACCGAGATCCTCGCGCCCGGTGCGCTGTTCATGAAGAACCGCGGGGCCGGGGTGCCGGCCGACAAATGGGTACGGATCGCCACCGCCTCGCTCGCCGACGGGAATCTGGTCACCGGCGGTGCGACCGATCCGCTGGCCGCCGCCGAACTCCTGCGTGGCGCACGGAATGTGACATATCAGGGCGAAGAGCGGCTGGACGGCGTCATGGTGCGGCACTATCGGGGAGTGACGGACATCCAGGCGGCCGCCCAGGTGGCGTCGCCGCGCAGCCGCTCCGCGCTGGTCGCCGCGGAGGAAGGATTCACCACCGACGAGGTGCCGTTCGACGTGTATCTGGACGGGGCCGGACGGCTGCGCAAGTTGCGCCAGTGGTTCCGCTTCGCCAACGGCGCGCCCCAGGGCGCGGCGGTGGTCTCCACCACGGAGCTGTCCGGCTTCGGCACCACGATCACGGTGCAGTTGCCGGACGAGCGCGACATCTATGCGGGGAAGATCGCTTCGGCCACGCCGTAGTGCGGTTGCGGCGACGGGCCATATGACGGGGGCGCATGCGGAATGGCGGAAATGGTCCATCCGTGCCATGCGCGGAGCGTGTGCCGCTCTTTACGCTGACGGTAGCCACCGGAGGCGTGGGAAGGCGCTCGAAGGAGGAGGTGTTGTACGTGGCCGGACAGCGCCCTACGACGGTCCAGGACCACATCGCCCTCGTCGAGATCGACCTGACCGGTGAGTTGATGATCGCGGCCGCGGCCGCGAGCGAGGATCGGCTCAGCCCGGACCGTATCGACGAGGTGTTGGAAGTGGACGGGGAGAGCGGCGGGCGCGGGCGTCCGGTGCCCCCGGCGCCTTAGGCCCTGACTCCTCGGACAGGCCCCGGCCGCGCCCGGGAGCCGGCCGGCTCAGGTGCGCAGCATCCGCTCGATCGCCTTGGTCGCTTCCTGGACCTTGGCGTCGATGGCCTCGGGGCCCTTGACGGCCGCGTCGGCGACGCAGTGCCGCAGATGCTCCTCCAGGAGCTGGAGGCCGAAGGACTGCAGGCCCTTGGTGCTCGCCGAGACCTGGGTGAGTATGTCGATGCAGTACACATCCTCTTCGAGCATCCGCTGCAGTCCGCGGATCTGTCCCTCGATCCTGCGCAGTCGCTTGATGTGTGCGTCCTTCTGCTGTGCGTAGCCGTGAGGTCCGCCTGCGGGAGGAGTCTCTGCGTTATCGGTCACGGTTTGAGCGTCGCCTCGGTGGTCGGAGTCCGGCTGCGGGGTGGCGCGGGTGGTGGTGGGTGCGGTGCCGCCGTTGGTGTCGGCGTCCATGGTCGTCATGGCCGTCTCCCCTGATATCTAGGCGTCCATATACCCCTAGTGGGTATATGGTACCGAACTTTGCGGGCAGGTGTGGTACCCCGTGCAGAGCATGCTGTTCGATGGGCGACACTGAAGGAATGCCGGTTAGCAGTGGCTGGATGATGCGCCTAGCATCAACCCGACCGAATCCGATGCACCCCGAGGATTTCACGTGCGCTTTCGTCTGACCCCCAGGGAGACGAGCTTCTATGACATGTTCGCCGCCTCCGCGGACAACATCGTCACGGGCTCCAAGCTCCTGATGGAACTGCTCGGGGCGGACGCCTCGGCCCGGGCGGAGATCGCTGAGCGGATGCGGGCGGCGGAGCATGCGGGAGATGACGCCACCCACGCGATCTTCCATCAGCTGAACTCCTCGTTCATCACGCCGTTCGACCGCGAGGACATCTACAACCTCGCCTCGTCGCTCGACGACATCATGGACTTCATGGAAGAGGCGGTCGACCTGGTCGTCCTCTACAAGGTCGAGGAGCTCCCCAAGGGCATCGACCAGCAGATCGAGGTGCTGGCGCGGGCGGCCGAGCTGACCGCCGAGGCGATGCCGCATCTGCGGACCATGACCAACCTCACCGAGTACTGGATCGAGGTCAACCGCCTGGAGAACCAGGCCGACCAGATCCACCGCAAGCTGCTGGCACACCTTTTCAACGGCAAGTACGACGCCATCGAGGTGCTCAAGCTCAAGCAGATCGTGGACATCCTGGAAGAGGCGGCGGACGCCTTCGAGCACGTCGCCAACACGGTCGAGACCATCGCGGTCAAGGAGTCCTGAGCGCTTCCCATGGACACCTTCGCGCTCGTCGTGACCATTGCGGTCGCGCTCGGTTTCACGTACACCAACGGCTTCCATGACTCCGCCAACGCCATTGCGACCTCGGTCTCGACGCGGGCGCTGACCCCGCGGGCGGCGCTGGCAATGGCCGCCGTGATGAACCTCGCCGGTGCCTTCCTGGGCAGCGGGGTCGCCAAGACGGTCAGCGAGGGGCTGATCGCCACTCCCCATGGCAGCAAGGGGATGGGCATCCTCTTCGCCGCGCTGCTCGGTGCGGTGGTCTGGAACCTCGTCACCTGGTACTTCGGCCTGCCGTCGTCGTCCTCGCACGCCCTCTTCGGCGGCATGGTCGGTGCCGCGCTGGCCGGTGGCACCACCGTGATCTGGTCCGGGGTGGTCGAGAAGGTCGTCCTGCCGATGTTCATCTCGCCGGTCGTCGGCCTGGTGCTCGGCTATCTGGTGATGGTCCTGATCCTGTGGGTCTTCCGGAAGGCGAACCCGCACAAGGCCAAGCGCGGCTTCCGCATAGCCCAGACGGTGTCCGCGGCAGGCATGGCGCTCGGCCACGGTCTGCAGGACGCCCAGAAGACCATGGGTGTGGTCGTGATGGCCCTGGTCATCGCCGACGCGGAGGAGCCCAACGCGGCGATCCCGATATGGGTCAAGCTGGCCTGTGCGCTCACCCTCTCGCTCGGTACGTACGCGGGCGGCTGGCGCATCATGCGCACCCTGGGCCGGCGGATCATCGAGCTGGACCCGCCGCAGGGCTTCGCCGCGGAGACCACGGCCGCCTCGGTCATGTACACCGCGTCGTTCATGTTCCAGGCCCCGATCTCCACGACCCATGTGATCACCTCCGCGATCATGGGTGTGGGCTCGACCAAGCGCCCGCGCGCGGTGCGCTGGGGCGTCGCCAAGAACATCGTGATGGGCTGGTTCATCACGATGCCGGCCGCGGCCCTGGTGGGCGCGTTCGCGTACTGGCTCGTGGCGCTCGCCTTCGGCTGACGACCTGCTCGGACACAGCAATGGGCCCGCCCCCCGGGAAGAGGGGCGGGCCCTTCGTCTTGCGGTGGCACCGCCATGCAGCACCGCAGGACGCTGGTGGCGGCGGCCCCGGCCGGTGGCGGCCGGGGCGCGCTCGCGGCTCAGCCGAAGCGGCCGGAGATGTAGTCCTCCGTGGCCTGGACCGACGGGTTGGAGAAGATCCGCTCGGTCTCGTCGATCTCGATCAGCTTGCCGGGCTGGCCGACCGCGGCGAGGTTGAAGAACGCGGTGCGGTCCGAGACGCGCGCGGCCTGCTGCATGTTGTGCGTCACGATGACGATCGTGAAGCGCTCCTTCAGCTCGCCGATCAGGTCCTCGATGGCGAGGGTGGAGATCGGGTCGAGCGCGGAGCACGGCTCGTCCATCAGCAGGACCTGGGGCTCGACCGCGATGGCGCGGGCGATGCACAGCCGCTGCTGCTGACCGCCGGACAGCCCCGAACCGGGCTTGTTCAGCCGGTCCTTGACCTCGTTCCAGAGGTTGGCGCCCTTGAGGGACCGCTCGACGATGTCCTTGAGCTCGCTCTTCTTGTACGAGCCGTTCAGCCGCAGACCGGCCGCGACATTGTCGAAGATCGACATCGTGGGGAACGGGTTGGGGCGCTGGAAGACCATGCCGATGGTGCGGCGGACGGCGACCGGGTCGACCCCGGAGCCGTAGAGGTTCTCGTCGTCCAGCATCACCTTGCCCTCGACCCGGCCGCTGGGGGTGACCTCGTGCATCCGGTTCAGGGTGCGCAGGAAGGTCGACTTGCCGCAGCCGGACGGGCCGATGAAGGCCGTCACGGAGCGCGGCTCGACGGTCATCGAGATGTCGTCGATGGCCTTGTGGCTGCCGTAGTACGCGGAGAGGCCGCTGACGTCTATTCGCTTGGCCATGGAAATCACTGCTTCTTTCTGTGGACGCGGTCAGCGGCCGGTTTTGGGGGCCTTCCAGCGGGCGATGCCGCGGGCCACCAGGTTGAGAATCATGACGAACGCGATGAGGACCAGGGCCGCGGCCCAGGCGCGGTCGTAGGACGCGTCGGAACCCTGCTGCCACTGCTGGAACACGTAGAGCGGCAGCGACTGCTGGGCGTCCTGGAAGGGGTTGTTGTTGATCGTCTTCGCCCCCCAGACCAGGAGCAGCACGGGCGCCGTCTCACCGGTGATTCGGGCGATGGCGAGCATCACGCCGGTGGTGATGCCGCCGATCGACGTCGGCAGCACGACCTTGAGGATGGTGCGCCACTTCGGTACGCCCAGGGCCAGGGACGCCTCGCGCAGCTCGTTCGGGACGAGCTTGAGCATCTCCTCCGTGGAGCGGACGACGACCGGCATCATCAGGATCGCCAGCGCCATCGCGCCGGCGAAGCCGGACGGGCCGAAGCCGAGGATCAGGATCCACACGGAGAGGATGAACAGGCCGGCCACGATCGAGGGGATGCCGGTCATCACGTCCACGAAGAAGGTGACCACCCGGGCGAGCTTGCCGCGGCCGTATTCGACGAGGTAGATCGCGGTGAGCAGACCGATCGGCGCGGCGATCAGGGTGGCCAGGCCGACCTGCTCCAGGGTGCCGATGATCGCGTGGTAGATGCCGCCGCCGGGGAGTGCGTCCGGGGTGGTGCCCATCGAGTGGGACAGGAAGTAGCCGTCCAGCACCGTGGTGCCGCGGGCGACGGTCTCCCACAGCAGGGAGGCCAGCGGGACGACGGCGAGCAGGAAGGCGAGCCAGACCAGGCTGGTGGCCAGCCGGTCCTTGGCCTGCCGGGCGCCCTCGACGCCCGCGGCCACCGCGAACGTGCCCAGGACGAAGACCGCACCGGCGATCAGGGCGCACTGGACCGTGCTGTCCAGGCCGGCGGCCTGTCCGATGCCGTAGCCCGCGCCGGCCGCCACCAGGGCGAACAGCGGCGGGGTCCAGCGCGGCAGCCGGGGCTGCTTGAGGGAGACGGGGAGCGGGCTGCCGCCGTCGGAGACCGCGCGGCGGTCGGTCATGAGACTCATGCTGCGGCTCCCGAGTACTCCTTGCGGCGGGCGATGATCAGGCGGGCCGCGCCGTTGACGAGCAGCGTGATCACGAAGAGGACGAGCCCGGAGGCGATCAACGCGTCCTGGCCGAACTGGTCGGCCTCGCTGAACTTGCTGGCGATGTTCTGGGCGAACGTGCCGCCGCCCGGGTCCAGCAGGCTGGTGTTGATGAGGAAGCTGGGCGAGAGGACCGTGGCGACGGCCATCGTCTCGCCGAGCGCGCGGCCCAGGCCGAGCATGGAGGCGCTGATGATTCCGGAGCGGCCGAAGGGGAGCACCGACATCCGGATGACTTCCCAGCGGGTGGCGCCGAGCGCCAGCGCGGCCTCCTCGTGCATCTTCGGGACCTGCAGGAAGACCTCACGGCTGACGCTGGTGACGATCGGCAGGATCATGATCGCGAGCAGGATGCCCACGGTGAACAGCGAACGGGCCGCCCCGCCGCCGTAGCTGAAGATGCCGGTCCAGCCGAGGTAGTCGTCGAGCCAGCTGTAGAGGCCGCTCAGATGCGGGACGAGGAACAGCGCGCCCCACAGGCCGTAGATGATGCTGGGCACCGCGGCGAGCAGGTCGATGACGTAGCCGAGCGGCGAGGACAGCTTGCGCGGCGCGTAGTGCGAGATGAACAGCGCGATGCCGACCGCGACCGGCACCGCGATCAGCATCGCGATCAGCGAGCTGACGAGGGTGCCGAAGGCGAGGACGGCGATGCCGAACTTCGGATCCGTCCCGGTGGCGTTCCAGTCCAGCGTGGTGAAGAAGTTGGCCTTGTCGCCGGAGATGGCGAGCACCGAGCGGTAGGTCAGGAAGACCGCGATGGCGGCCATGATCGCCAGCAGGGCGATGCCGGAGCCCCGGGAGAGCCCGAGGAAGATCCGGTCGCCGGGGCGGACCGCTTTGCCGGAGACCGCGGAGCGATCGTGCGGTGGCAGGGGCGGTATATCGGTCGTGGAGGAGGTATTCATGGATTCTCCGGTCTGCTGAGCCGGTGAGGGCTCTTGGCGCGGCGGTGCACCGGACGGGCGGCGGCCCAAAGGGGCCCTGGTGAGGGGCCCCTTGGGTGGTACGGCGGTCAACGGGCCGCCGCCCGGTGGGTCAGGAGAGCTTGGCGACGGTCGCGCGGACCTTGTCGGCGATCTCGGTGGGCAGCGGGGCGTAGCCGAGCGCCTTGAGCGAGGCCTGGCCGTCCTTGCTGGAGACGTAGGTCAGGAAGGACTTGGTGGCGGGCAGGGTCTCGGCCTTGTTGCCCTTGTCGCAGGCGATCTCGTACGTCACCAGGGTGATCGGGTAGGCGCCCTCGGCCTTGGAGGTGTAGTTGAGCTTCAGGGCCAGGTCATCGCCCTTGCCGACCTGCTTGGCCTCGGAGATGGCCTTCGAGGCGTTGTCGACGGTGGCGTCGACCGGCTCCTTGGCGCCGGTGTTCAGCTTGGCCGTGGGGATCTTGCCGGCCGTCGCGTACGACAGCTCGAAGTAGGAGATCGCGCCGCTGGTCTGCTTGACCTGCGAGGAGACGCCGGCCGAGCCCGAGGCCGCCTGGCCGCCGGTGCCTTCCCACTTCTTCGCCGGCTCGTGCTTCCAGTCACCCGGGGCGGCGCCCTTGAGGTACTTGGTGAAGTTGTCGGTGGTGCCCGAGTCGTCGGAGCGGTGGAACGCCTGGACCTTGAGGTCCGGGAGCTTGGCGCTCGGGTTCAGCTTCTTGATCGCCGGGTCGTTCCACTTGGTGATCTTCGAGTCGAAGATCTTCGCCAGGGTCGGGGCGTCCAGCACGAGGTTGTCGACGCCGGGGACGTTGTAGCCGACCGCGATCGGGCCGCCGACCATCGGCAGGTCGATGGCCTGGCCGCCCTTGCAGACCTTCTTGGACTTGGCGACCTCTTCGGGCTTGAGGGCCGAGTCGGAGCCCGCGAAGGCGGTCTGGCCCTGCAGGAAGGTGGTGACGCCGGCGCCGGAGCCCGTCGGCTGGTAGTTGATCTCGGTGCCCTTGCAGGCACCCGAGTACGCCTGCACCCAGACGTCCATGGCGTTCTTCTGCGCGGACGAGCCGGACGCCAGAAGCTTGCCCTTGCCGTCACACTTGATGTTCGACGTCTTGGCGGCGCCGGCGCTACCGCCGCCGGAGGTGTCGTCCGAGCCGCACGCGGTCAGGGCCAGGGCACCGGAGACGGCGAGAGCGCCAACGGCGAGGGCGCGAACCCGGTTCTTGCGCTGAAGCTTCACTGTCGAGAGTTCCTTCCTGGGGCGCGCCGCTTCGTCGGCGAGCGTTTGGGTGGTGTGTGATGACTGCCGCGTTCACGGCGGAAGCCGGCCGCGCTGCGCTTGTGCCGTGGGGGACGCGCACTCGGTAAGGCTGAAATTAGGTAGATCAGGTAAAGCGACCGATGGAGGAGAGTGAACGCACGGTGAACCTCGGCCATCGGCTGGGTGCGGGCCGATAAGTGCCGTTCGAGGGGTACAAAACGGCACGTCACCCTGTTGAATTACCGGCCGGTATGGCAGCATCCGCGCCTGAGACGGCGCGAATTGGTGCGGTAGGACCGGAGGTGGCTGGTGGGGAGTCAGGGGGCGCAGCGGGACGTTCGGGACGTGCAGGAGATTCGGGGCAGATGGGGCATACGGGGTGGCCGGGTGGTGGCGTGCACCGCCGTCGTCCTGTGCGCGACGGGGCTGCTCGGCGGTACGGCCACGGCCGCCACCGCTGATGACCCGAAGAACCCGTCCGCGGACCCGGCGCGGACCGCGGACGCCGACGCCCGCCACCTCGACGACGTACGCAAGAAGATCGACGCGCTCTACCGCAAGGCCGAGCAGGCCACCGACGCCTATAACGCCGCCAAGGAGCAGGTCGACGTCCAGCAGAAGCAGATCGTCCAGCTGGCGCGCACCATCGACACCACCCAGCACAAGCTGGCCGCCCTCAAGCGGCAGGCGGGCGCGTTGGCCAGTGCCCAGTACCGCGGCGGTGGGCTGCCCGCCGAGGCGAAACTGGTGCTCAATGCCGACCCGGAACGCTTTCTCGACAACGCCACCCTGGCCCGTAAGGGGCAGCTCGCCGCAAAACGAGTGATCAGTCAACTGGCGCATCTCAAAGGCGACTTGCAGCGGTATTCGGCCTCCGCCACGGACCGCTGGGAGAAGCTGGAGGCGAACCGCAAGAAGAAGGAAAGCGCCCAGCGGGACATCAAGAAACAGATCGACGCGGCAAAGGAACTGGAATCCCGGCTGGCCGCCAAGGAAAAGGACCGGCTGAAGAAGCTGGAGGACGAGCAGGCCTTCAAGCAGCAGCAGAAGTGGCTCGACTCGGGCGTTCTCAAGGACATCAGCAACAAAGCATCGGCCGAGGGCAAGAAGGCGATTTCGTACGCCACCGCGCAGATCGGCAAGGACTACGTGTGGGGCGCGGTGGGGCCGGACACCTTCGACTGCTCCGGGCTGACCCTGCGGTCCTGGCAGTCCGCCGGCCGCACGATTCCGCGGACCTCACAGGAGCAGTGGCGGCAGCTGCCCCGGGTCGCCCTGAAGGACATGCGGCCGGGCGATCTGATTATTTATTTCTCCGATGCCAGCCATGTCGGGATGTATCTCGGTGACGGCGCGATTGTGCATGCGCCGCGCCCCGGCCGGCAGGTCACGATCACCGGTGCCGGTTCGATGCCGATCCTCGGCGTCGTCCGCCCCGATGGTGACGCGGGCCACGATGGCGCGGCTCACACCGGCGATAACTGACCTGATTGTTTTGCTCTCCGAGGGTTGCCGCCGCGTCGCTGAATGCACTCAAGCGGGGTGATGTTCGTCATTCCGCATTCAGCCCTCTCCAGGTCAAATGGCTGATCGGTCGCGGCATATGACGATGGCCGATTGCTGTCGGGCATTCCATCCCACTCCGTACTGACGCTATGGTCGCCTCTCAGTGCCCGTCAGCACCCGGCTCAATTGACCGACGAGTGGTGGGAGCCGGGCACGGTGGAGCGCCGGTCGGCGTCCCATCGCACCCCTCGGGGGGAGGGAAGGAAGCAGACCGATGCCCGTACCCGTACCGCACCAGCGGACGGTCGTGCTGCCGCACCAGGCAGGACCGGTGGATGACGCCTGCGCGGTTACCGCGCGGGTCGCCGACGCACCGGGCGCGGGGGACGCGACGGCCCAGGGCGTGCGCGCGCCCGCCGCAGGCCAGGAGGGCGCCCAGTCGGCCGTACAGGGCTTCCCTGAGCCCACTCAGCCGCTGCCGGCCGAACAGCGACTTTCGGCCGACCACGGACCCGCCCCCCAGGGCCTGACCCTGCTCCTCATCGGCGAGGACCCCAACAGCCATGTCCCCGACATGTGGGACTGGGCGGGCCACAAGGTGCGCCTGCGTACCGCCCGAAACCTCACCGAGGCCGAGCGGCTGCTCACCGACGATGTGCACTGCATCCTGCTCGACCTGCCCCCGCGGGCGCCCGAGGGCCGCGCGGCACGTGACGCCGGTCACGGCGCCCGGGATGACGAACTGGGCGTCCTGCGCGACGTCCTGCGCCTGGCGCCGTCGCACGCCGTCCTGGTGCTCACCTACGAGACGGACGCCGAGCGCGCCGCCGACGCCGTACGCGTCGGCGCCCAGGACTACCTTTTCCGGGACGAACTGGACGGCGCGGTGCTCAGCCGTGCGGTCCGCTACGCCGTCGAACGCAAACGTGCCGACCTCGCCCAGCGCCAGCTCACCGAGTCGCGGATGCTCGCGCAGGAGAACGCCCGGCTGGAGCGGGGCCTGCTGCCCACGCCCCTGCTCGACGGCTCCGATCTGCGCTTCGCCGCCTGCTACCGCCCCGGCCGCAGCCGCGCCCTGCTCGGCGGCGACTTCTACGACACCGTGCGCACCCCGGACGGCGCCGTCCACGCGATGATCGGCGATGTCTGCGGCCACGGGCCCGACGAGGCCGCGCTCGGCGTCGAGCTGCGGATCGCCTGGCGCGCGCTGACCTTCGCCGGCCTGTCCGGTGACGAACTGCTCGCCACCCTCCAGAAGGTGCTGGAGCACGAGCGCGCCGACGACGAGATCTTCGCGACGCTGTGCACCGTCGACATCTCCGCCGACGGCCGCCGCGCCGGGCTGTGCCTGGCCGGCCACCCCGCACCGCTGCTGGCCAAGGCCGGCGAGAGCCCGCAGCTGCTGCCCTACGAATTCGGCGGCCCGGCACTCGGCCTGCTGCCGCACGCCCGCTGGCCGCGCCGGCAGGTCGAACTGGGCGGCTCCTGGAGCCTGATGATGTACACCGACGGGCTGATCGAGGGCCGGATCGGCGTCGGCAACCAGCGGCTCGGCCAGGAAGGTATGACCGAACTGGTCAGCCGCCAGATGGCGGCCGGCCTCAGCGGCGAGGAACTGCTGGACGCCTCGGTCAGGGAAGTACGCGACCTCAACGGCGGCGAGCTGACGGACGATGTGGCCGTGCTGCTGCTGGACCGGCGCTGACACGGCCGCGGGTGAAACGGCCGGGGGCGCAGGGCCGCGGGGCCAGGGGCTGCCGCGAGTGAAGCGGCACTGAAGGGCCGAGGGCGAACGGCCCGCGAGGGAAGCGGCTCAGGCCCTCCGCGGCTCATGCCCTCCGGAGCCTCGCCGGCCGGGCTCAGCGCCCGCCGTTGAAGGGCCCGTACGGCCCGTCCGAGCTGGAGCCCCCGCGGCGCGGGCCGCTGCCGCCACCGGAGACCTCCCGGAGCGCGGGCCGTACGTCAACCGTGTAGACGATCACCGCGATCACGCCGATGATCGGCAGGAACGACATGATCGGGAGAATGAACAGCAGCGCCGTGGCAAGGGCGAGGAAGATCAGCCACATGCCCTTGGTCTGCTTGCTCGCGGCGCGGTAGGCGTCCTCGCGGCGCACGGCGGCATCGATCAGCATCACTGCGGCGTAGACGCCCAGGGCGAGCTGCACCCAGCTCAGAATGCTCTGGAACCCGTAAACCAGCACGCCGTCCACCGCCCGTTCGCCGTTCGTCTTCGTCGGTCCGTTCTCGGCCGTCTGTGGCCCGTGCCGCCCCACGGTACCCGCACAACGGGCCGGGCACCTGAAGGGTGCCCGGCCCGACCCCGGAAACGGGGGCCCTCACGGAAGCGTGAGGGACGTCACATCGCGCTCACTTCGCGGACGGCGGGGTGCTCTTCTTCGTCTGCGCCGGCGCCGGCTTGCGCTGCGAGACGGGCTTCTTCGGCGACGCGGGCTTGGGCTGGGCCGCGGGGGTGGCCTTGGTCTGCGCCTTGGCCCCGTTCGCGGACTGGGGCTTCGGGGTGCTCTTGGCCGCCGGCTTCGGCTCCGGCTCGATCGCCACCGCGAGGTCCTCGACCTGGTCGGCGGCCTCGCCGCGCCAGGTCGCCACCGCGCCACGGCCGCGCTCGGCCAGCTCCTCGTAGCCCTCGCGGGCCCGCACGACGGCCTCGGCCGCCCGGCCCACGCCCTGCAGCGCCAGCTCCTGCGCCTGGTCGCGGACCTTCTTGATGTCGCCGTCCAGCGAGCCCAGCAGCTCGGAGAGCTTCTCCTGGGCGTCCTTGGCCTGCTTGCTGACCAGGGCCTGGACGTCCTTGGGGTCGGTGCTGCGCACGGAGTCGAAGCGCTTGGGGGCCTCGGCCCGGATCTTCTCGACGAGCTGCGGCACCTCGCCGAGCTTCTCGGCGGCCAGGTCGACGGTGCCGGCCAGGGCGTACAGCGGGGTGGCGTCGGTCAGGGTCTTGCGGAGGTCATCGGAGATGGCCATGACGTTCTTCCTCCTGGAAACGGAATCGGTTGCTCAGGTGGCGTGCGGGCCGCCGTCGGCCTCTGTGTCGAGGGTGTCCGTGCCGCGCCCCTTCTCGCGCCCGCTCGCAGTGCTGTCCTTGCCGCCGCTCCCGAGCCCGTTCTCCTTGCGGAAGGACTCGTAGATCTGCAGCAGGACCTGCTTCTGCCTCTCGTTCAGCGCCGGGTCGGTGAGTATCGCGGTCTGCACCTCGACCCCGTCCAGACCGTGCCGCTCGTCCAGAATCCCGGCCTGGACGTACAGCGTCTCCGCGGATATCCGCAGCGCCTTGGCCAGCTGCTGCAGAATCTCCGCGCTCGGCTTGCGCAAGCCGCGCTCGATCTGGCTGAGGTACGGGTTGGACACCCCGGCGGCATCCGCGAGCTGCCGCAGACTCAGCTGCGCCGTGCGCCGCTGCTCCCGCAGGAACTCGCCGAGGTTGCCGACGTTGAGTGATGCCATACCCCGATGGTGCCTCCCGGTGCTAACTTTTGCAAGCAAGCGCTAGCAAAAGTGGCCTGGCGGGGTGAGGGGCGTGGACAGGGGGGCGGCTTCAGCCGTCGTGACCGGCGGTTCGGCGCTGTTCGGCGCGGTGGGCGAGGGCGTCGAGGACGCGTTGCCAGGCCGGGGACGCCTCGGAGATCCGGGAAGAGATCAGCGGCAGGGACCCTGCCCGGTTGCTGTCCCGTTCGTGGGCGATCTCCCATGCGTCCAGGTCGTCGATGAGCCGGTCCAGGCGTGGATCGTGCGGGTCCCAGTCGACCGATTGATCACAGGCGAGGTACAGGCGCGTCGTCTCGGGGTCGTCGAAGGCCGCGTGCTTGTCCCGTATCCGCTGCGGCATGGCGTGCGGGTCCAGTGCCTGCATCAGGATCCACGCGTCGCGTTCGAGGCGTATCCGCAGTTCGCTGATGCCGAGACTGCGCATCCGGTCCAGGATGGCGACCACCTCGGGGGGCAGGACTAGCCGTTCTCCGCCGGCCAGTTCGGCGATCCTGTGGCGGTTTGCGGTGAGCTGGTCGATCTTTCGCTGCAATGCGGCGTCGATCTCGGTGACGGCCGCGGCGAATTCGGCCGGCTCAGCATGCAGCAGCGCGTCGATACGGGCCAGCGGCACCCCGGCATCGGCGAGGGTCCTGATCCGGATGAGATCCACCGCTGCCTGCGCGCTGTAGCGGCGGTAGCCGGAGGCATCGCGTTCGGGCTCGGGCAACAGGCCGATGTGGTGGTAGTGGCGAACGGTGCGCACGGTCACGCCGGCGGTTGCCGCGAGCTGGCCGATCGTGAGCACCGTCCCCCTCGGATCTTCGTGCAACGTGGTCGCGCCGAGTCTAATGAGGGGCGAGATCGGCCGACTCAGGGGTGAGCCCGGTCGACGTGGGGGCGAGCCCGCCCGATGACGTCGCGGATCGCCTGGACCACGGCATCGGGGCGGTCGAAGCAGAGCCGGTGGTGGACGGTGTCGGAGAGGATGCGTTGTTCCCCGTGCGAGACCGCGCTCACCAGGGCCGCGTCCATTCTCGTGCGGCCGGCCTGCATCTCTTGCACCGTCCGCTCCGACGTCAGTGCCTGCTGGGCCGGGTCGCTGCCGACCACGGTGAGGGCAACCACCGGGACGTCGGGAATGGCCGGGCCGGCCCGCAGTTCGGTGGCGAGGGCGGCCAACTCGGTGCGCTCGGCGATGCCGACGTGGGTCCATGCGTCGCTCGCCTTGGCTTCGATCAGCGCCTGCCGCATGTGTTCCGGGTAGTCCGCGAGCAATTCGGCGCTCATCTCGCGCAGGGCCGGGCGCATCCGTGCCAGCTGCTCCCGATCAGGTGCCATCCGCTCGACCGCGGCCAGGCCCGCAGCGGGCGGCATGAAGTCGTCCCAGTCGCGGTGGAAGGCATCCAGCCAGACCAGCCCGGCCACGTCCTGCGGGTACAGCTGCGCGAACCGATGCGCGTAGAAGCCGCCGAGGGAGTGCGGCACCAGCACGTAGGGGGCGGCGATGTGCTGGGCGCGCAGCAGCTCGCGCAGTTCCGCGGCGACCGCGGCGGCGGTGCGCGGCAGCGGGAGGGGATCGCTGTAGCCGGTGCCGCCGCGGTCGTACACCACGGCGGTGGTGAACTGCGAAACCCCCTGCTGCACACCGAAATAGTCCAGGCCGACCGCGCCGGCGCCCGGCAGGAACACCACGGCCGGTCCGCCGCTGCCCGACCGATGCACGAAAACGCGGCGGCCGTCGATCTCCTGGAACCCTCCGATCGGCGGCGCGAGCCGAGGGAAGGAAGTGCTGTTGTTCGTCATGCGACCAGCCTCCAACCCTGACGCAGGGTCAGGGTCAAGGGTCAGGGGCACCCTCTTCCGTCGCCGTACCCGAACCAGACGCATGAGACGGGGGAGTGGGGCATGGGCGGGGTCATGGCGTGGGGTGAGGGGCGGGCGGTTGCCTCGTCCCGTGCGGAGGTGGGGCGGTCCCGATGATGACCGTGGCGTAGAGCTCGTCGGAGACGGCCACACGGGGCAGGAGCCCGTTGTGGGTGAAGGCTTCGACGGCCGGTGACGCCTGTCGTTCGCTCGTTTCGACCAGCAGGTGCCCCCCTGGCGCCAGCCACTGCGGCGCGGCCGCGGTCACCCGGCGCAGGACGTCCAGCCCGTCCGCGCCGCCGTCCAGGGCGACCCGCGGCTCGTGCTCGCGGGCTTCGGGCGGCAGCAGCCCGACCTCTTGGGTCGGCACGTAGGGGACGTTGGCCACCAGCACATCGATACGGCCCCGGAGGCCGGCGGGCAGTGCCTCGAAGAGATCGCCCTCGTAGACCTCGCCCCCGACGGCCGTGACGTTGCGACGGGCGCAGCGCACGGCGGCGGGCTCGATGTCCGCGGCGTACAGCTCGACCCGGTCCAGGGCGGCGGCCAGCGCGGCGCCCACCGCACCGGATCCGCAGCACAGGTCGACGACGACCGTGGGCCGTCCGGTGCGGGCGGCGGTCCGGCGGCCGAGGCCGATGGCCTGGCCCACGAGGAATTCGGTGCGGCGCCGCGGCACGAAGACGCCGGGGTCGACGGTGACCCGCAGTCCGTGGAACTCCGCCCAGCCGACGACGTGTTCCAGGGGCAGGCCGCCGACGCGGTGTTCCACCATGGCGGCGAGTGCGTCCGCCGTACGCGCGGTGGCTATCAGCAACTCCGCCTCGTCCTCGGCGAATACGCAGCCGGCGGCGCGCAGCGTGGCGATGACGGTGGCGCGGGAGAGCGGCGGGCAGGGGCGCGGGGAGAGACGCGGAGGGAGGGGTGACGTGCCGTCCGGGCGGTGCGGCGGCGGTGCGGACAGCACGTGGGGGGACGGCATACGAGGTGGGGACGGCATACGAGGTGACGACATGTGAGCCTTTCGGGGCGCCGAGGGCGCATCCCGGATCACGTGTGTCGGGTGGTCACCTGCATCGGGTGGACCTGAAGGGCGTGAGCCGGGAGCGCCTGCCTGGTCTGGCGGGGAATCGGTCTCACCTCCTCGTTCGGTCCACTACTGAGGGGGCAACAGTACCTGACCTGGGGTGCGGGGCACAGGTGGGTGGCGTGTGGCGGGCGGTTCCGGGCGTCGGGTTCGGCCCGTCGCTTCCCGGGCGTCCTCGGTGCCGGTCACGGGGGCAGCGAGTCGTTCGCCCGAGTCGGTCTTCACGCGGTCCGACCTCAATGCGCGCGCGAGAGGGCGGAGAGCCGGCGCGGCGGCAGCTCCGAGGGACCCGTTGACCCGACGCGAAGCCAACGACCCGAAAGTACTTGTCATATTGGAAAGTACTTGTCATTCTGGAGTCGGAAGTCGAGTTCACCGGCGGCCGGTTGGGGCTCGTTCGCGCTCTTCGCGGAACGACCGTGTGCGAAGCGTTGGCGAAGCGTGGAAACGGGGCGCGGGATTCCGGGGCTGCCCGGGTCGTTGGCCCAGCGAAGCCCGGAGAAACCGGCGGCAGTGGACACAGTGAAAGCAGCAAGGGGGATGACATGGCGGAGTACGCCTCGAAGGACGCGCTGGCCGCGCTGGCCCGTGCGCAGGAGCTGCGCTCGACCGTGCGGGACGGCACGAAGTGGTACGCCTGGTACCAGGTGATCTTCGGCGGCGCGGCGGCGGTCATGGTGCTCAGCATCGGGCTGATCAGCAGGCCCTATGGAGTGGCCATCGGATGCGGCATGTGGGTCGCCGTCATCAGCGGGCTGTCCGTCTACGCCGCCCGGCAGCGCGTTGCCCGGTTGGGTTTCCAGCGGCGGCATGCGAGTTTGATCATCGTGGGAGGGCTGCTCTACGGAGGGGTGCTGAGCGCCGGCCTCATCTGGTTTCCCGGCGTCGTGGCGTGGTGGGTGCCCGGGGCGCTGCTGGTCGCGCTTCCCGGGTTGATAGGCGGCTACTTGGAGACCCGACAGTGAACACCTCGCAGTCCGGCATACATCCGCGTCACGGACTCGACGAGGTGATCCACGCACCCGTCCGGTTCTCCATCGTGGCGACCCTGGCGGCCGCCGACAAAGCCGAGTTCGGTTTCGTCCGTGACACCGTCGAGGTGAGCGACTCGGTCCTCTCGCGGCAGGTCGCCACCTTGGAGAAGGCCGGTTATGTCGCCGTCACCAAGGGGTACGTCGGCAAGCGCCCACGCACCTGGCTCGCCCTCACGCCCGACGGCCGCGCCGCCTTCGCCGCCCATTGCCAGGCTCTGCGGGCGATAGCGGATACGGCGGCCGACCACTGACGCGTGGACGGGCGTCCCGCGACGGGCGGGCCTCGGCCGAGAGGCGGAGGGGGTGGACGTCTCGGTGACGAGCTCTCGTCGTGCTGTCGTGATGCTTGGTTGACTTGGAGCGCTCTCCAACTCATAGCGTTCCAGACGGATTCCGGGACCGGGACCACGGCACACGGCCGCCGGTGGGGAGGTCGCTGCCGTCAGCCGGTAGGTGGCTGCCGACAGCCGACAGCCGACAGCCGACAGCCGACAGCCGACAGCCGACAGCCGACAGATGGCTCGGGCTCGGGCGGGGCGGTTGGCTCCGTTGTCGCAGTCCGGGCCCGGGCTCAGTGTTCAGGGGCTGCCGGTCCGGGATCCAGATCCGTCCGTCGTACGCCACGTCCAGGAGGCAACAGCATCATGACCACGACGAGCATTCCGACCCGTCACCTCGGTGAGCTCGCGGTTTCCGCGCAGGGGCTCGGGTGCATGGGGATGAGCCATGGGTACGGCGCGTCGGACGACGCGCAGTCGATCGCGACCATCAACCGGGCCCTGGATCTCGGCGTCACCCTGCTGGACACCTCCGACTTCTACGGGGCGGGCCACAACGAGGAGTTGATCGGGCGGGCCGTCGCCGGCCGGCGGGACGAGGCGGTGCTGGCGACGAAGTTCGGGTTCGCCAACCGGCTCGGCGAGCCGACGGCGATCCGGGGCGACGCCGCCTATGTGCGGGAGGCCTGTGACGCGTCCCTGCGCCGGCTCGGGGTCGACCACATCGACCTGTACTACCAGCACCGCGTCGACCCGAACGTGCCGATCGAGGAGACCGTCGGTGCGATGGCCGAGCTCGTCGCGGTCGGCAAGGTGCGGCACCTCGGGCTGTCCGAGGCGAGCGCCGCGACCGTCCGGCGGGCGCATGCGGTGCACCCGATCGCCGCGCTGCAGAGCGAATGGTCGCTGTGGACCCGCGATCTGGAGCACGAGATCGCGCCGGTGTGCCGTGAACTCGGCATCGGCCTGGTGCCGTTCTCGCCGCTCGGCCGCGGCTTCCTGACCGGCCGCTACACCTCGGTGAAGGGACTGCCGGAGTCCGATATGCGCCGCAGCCAGCCGCGCTTCGCCGACGGCAACCTGGAGCAGAACCTGGCCATCGTGGAGAAGCTCGACGAGATCGCCGCCGAGAAGGGCGTCAGCGCCGGGCAGCTCGCCCTGGCCTGGGTGCAGCACCGCGGAAGCGATGTGGTGCCGATTCCCGGCACCCGTCGGCAGAAGTATCTGGAGGAGAACCTCGGCGCGCTCGCCATCGAGCTGACCGCCGAGGAACTCGCCGCAATCGACGACGCAGCCCCCGCCGGCCGGATAGCCGGCACGCGGTACGACGAGGCCAGCATGGCGTTCGTCGGGGGATGAGGCACCGGTCGGCGGCTGGGTGGCTCACGCGCTCCCGGGGCTCGCGTCGAGGGTGCCGTGCAGAAGGACGGAGATGAGTTCTTCGGGGGTGAGCGGGGCGTCGTCGCCCTCCGCGGCCGGAGACTGCAGCCGGGTGAAGAGCAGGCCGAGGAACGCGGAGGCGACCTTCTCGGGGCTCAGGCGGAACGCGGTGCGGTCGGGTGCGAGCAATTCGATGATGCCGTGGCGCAGGGCGGCGAAGGACCGGGCCCGGGCGTCCGGCGGCGGGCCGTCACCGGCGTCCCGCGCCGCCGGGCCGGCCGCGCGGCCGCGGAGGTGGCCGGAGGCGTGCAGGGCGCCGATGACGGTGCCCATCCGCTCCATGTGGGCGCGCAGCGCCTCGGCGGCTTCGGTCAGCCGGGTGGCAAGCGGCTCGTCCAGGGAGATCGAGGCGAGCTCGCGCAGCACATGGTCCGGGCCCACGGCCTCGGCGACACAGGCCTCCAGCACCTCCTCCTTGTCCTTGAACGCGCGGAAGATCGTGGCCTCGCCGATACCGGCGGCGCGGGCGATCTGGCTGGTGGTGACGGTCGCGCCGTACTCCGCCACGAGCGGCAGCGCGGCGGCCACGATCATGGCCCGGCGCTGCTCGACGCTCATGCCGGGGGCGCGTCGACGTGAGGATGGTGAGTGTGGGGTCATGCGTCCATGGTGCGGAGTGAGTGCTCACTCCGTCAATGGGCGCGCGCCTTCGCCTCCGCTGCCCGTGCGTGCCTCCGCCCCCGCTGCCTAGACTTTTTGCAGCGCGGAGAGCCGGTGCCGACGGCAGCCGTTCCTGGTCCGTCGGCCGAGCGGAAGGACGGCGCGCCATGGACTGGAAGCTCGAACTGGTGCCGATTCCGGTCGCGGACGTGGAACGGTCGAAGCGCTTCTACAGCGAGCAGATGGGCTTTGTCGTCGATCACGACATGTGCGTCGGCGGTGACGTCCGCATCGTGCAGCTGACGCCGCCGGGGTCGGGCTGCTCGATCGTCATCGGCGAGGGCGCCGATGACCCGGAGGCGAAGCCCGGTGCGGTGCACGGGCTGCAGCTGGTGGTGCCCGATATCGCCGCGGCCCGTGCGGAGTTGGCCGAGCGGGGGGTGGCGGTCGGCCCCGTACAGCATGTCGAGAACGGGACGATGGTCGACGGTCCCGGCGGCGCGTGGAACTCCTTCGTCTACTTCAGCGACCCGGACGGCAATGGCTGGGCGCTCCAGGAGCGCCCCTCTGTGGGGTGAGAACTCCCCCAGAGGGATGGGAAGTTGGGTTCCCGACGGAAGGGCGGAGGCGAGGGTCGGGGTCCCTAGGATCGGCGGATGGCGACGAACCAGGAAGAGACGGCGACGGATGAGAAAGAGACGGTGACGGACCGGGAAGGGACGGTGACGGACCGGGAAGGGACGGTGACGGACCCGGAAGCGTTTCTGCGGGCCTTTCATGACGCGCATCCCGCGGTGACCGTGCAGGCCATGGCGCACGGGCGGGCCGAGGGCGGCCGGTCCAGTTACGAGATCCTGCGGGACCGGGTGGCGGCATGCGACCGGGTGCTGGATCTCGGCTGCGGCGACGGGCTGCTGCTCGAACTCCTCGCCGAGCGGGACGGGGGTTCCCGGCGGGAGCTCGCCGGGCTCGATCTGTCCGCCGAGGAGTTGGCGCTGGCGAGCCGCCGGCCGGGTGTCGACCGGGCCGACCTCCGTAGGGGGCGGGCGCAGCAACTGCCTTTCCGGGACGGTCGGTTCGATGGCTGTGTGTCCCATATGGCGCTGATGCTGATGGGCGAGGCGGACCGGGTGGCGGCGGAGCTGGCGCGGGTGCTGGAGCCCGGCGGCACGCTGGCCGTCGTCCTGGGCGGTGGGGCGGCCGGAGGTGAGGCGTGCGAGCTGTTTCTGCGGCTGGCGAAGCCGGTGTTCCTGGCAGCGCCCGCGGAACAGCAGATTCCGCGGCTCGGGGACCCGCGGCTGCGGACCCGCGAGGGCTTCGACGCGGTCTTCCGCCCGGCCGGATTCGGCCCGGTGGAGTGGGAGACCGTACGTGTCGATCTGACCGGCCCGCCCGACCGGATCTGGGGCACCGTGAGCACGTTCTACGACCTCGGGCCGCTCGATGCCTCGGTCACGGCGGATCTGCGGGCCCGCTTCGAGGCGGAGTCTGCGGCGATGGCGTTGCCGGACGGGCGCATTCCGTGCGCGATGCGCATGCATGTCGCGACGGCGGTGCGCTGACCTCGGGCACGTCCGACCAGCAGCTAGCTCACGTAGGGGCACCGGCGCAGCTCAAGGCCTACGCCGAAGACGGTCGGCCGGGCCTTGCGGTGGGAGACGAAGACCTCCGGGGTGGTGGAGTCCTGGACGGCTCCGCCACGCCGGAGGTCTTCGTCATGGACCACACCGAGCGGGGTGTGGACGGCGGGGTGTGGACCACGCTCGTGAGCGATACGGCCTAGCCGCCGTAGGGGCGGGCGGCGCGGGCTTCGCGGAGGGTCACCGCCCACCAGGTGAGCTGGCGGAGCAGGGCGTCGGCGGCCTGGGTGGCGGCGGCCGGATCGTGGAGCTCTCCGGCGTCGTCGAAGAGGTTGCCGGCGAGCGGGAAGCTCACCGTTTCGCGCACCGTGGTGGCGTGCAACTCGGCGAAGACCAGCCGCAGTTGTTCGACGGCGCGGAGGCCGCCGGAGATCCCGCCGTACGAGACGAAGCCGACCGGCTTGGCCTGCCACTGGGCGTGCAGCAGGTCGATGGCGTGTTTGAGCGGCGCGGGGAAGGAGTGGTTGTACTCCGGGGTGATCACGACGAACGCGTCCGCCTCGTCCACGCGCTTGGCGAAGGACTCGTACTCCTCACTGCCGTAACGGAGTTCGTACGGGCGGACCGCGTCCAGATCGATGACGTCCACGTCGGCGTGCGGGTGGCGTTCGGCGTGCCGGGTGAACCAGTTCGCGATGACGGGTGCGAACCGGCCCTCCCGGGTGCTGCCGATGATCACTGCGAGGCGGTACGGGTGCTCGGACATGCGGGCCCTTCATGGTGTGGCGTGACGACGCGTGAGTCGGTGACGGCTGGGGTGCCGTCGGGGCCCGACGCTAGGACCTCAAGCGAACTTGAGGTCAAGCGCGGGCAGGGGTGCCCCTGCCCGCTTGCCGGGCCATCTGCCGTGCCGTCCGCCGGGCCAGGTCACTCCGTCCCGAACAGCTTCAGCAGCTCCGCCTTCTCGAACATCCGGGCCGTGTCGATCGCCGAGGGGGTGCCCGCCGACGGGTCCGCGCCGTGCGCCATCAGGACCTTGACGACCTCGTCCTCGGCCTTGAAGACCGCGCCGGCGAGCGGGGTCTGGCCGCGGTCGTTGGCGCGGTCGGCGTCGGCGCCGCGCTGCAACAGGGCCTCCACGGTGGCCGGGTGGCCGTGGTAGGCCGCCAGCATCAGGAGCGAATCGCCCTTGTCGTTGGTCAGGTTGGCGGGAACGCCCGCGTCCACGTATGCGGCGACGGTGTCGGTGTCACCGTTCCGTGCCAGGTCGAACACCTTGGCCGCGAGTTGCAGGACCTCGGGGTCGTGCGCGTGCTCGATCGCCTCGGGCCCCTGCGGCTCGGAATTCGCGTCGCTCATGGTCGCCGGCCTCCTGCTGTGGTGGGTGGTGCGTGCGCTGTCATCGCCACCTTATGCAGGCCCACGCCGTTGCGGCAGCGGGCACGGGCACGGGCACGGGCACGAGCACGGGCACGGGCGGGGCGGGCGTGCGGTGGCTCAGCAGTCGCGCCCCCGCCGCCACAGCCCCGGGGCCGCCGCCCCGCCCGCAGCCGTCGTCCAGGACGGCCCCCGCCCCGTCGCTCAGAAGCTGGCGCGGATTTCGCCGACCCGGGCGCCGCCGCCGAGGAGCGGGGCGTCTTCGAGGCGGGAGAGTACGGGGTGGTCGATGCCCATGAGGCGCAGGGTGCGGGCGAGGACCGGGCCGAGGGTGCGGGTGGCGCCGTCGTCGATCTTGAAGGCCAGGGCGCGGCCGTCGGGGAGGGCCAGGGCCTGGACGGCCTCGGCGCCCATCTTGGCGAGGGTCCCGGGGAGGGCCTGCATCAGCCAGGTGTCGGGGCGGCGGGTGCCGGCGACGAACTCCGGGTGGGCGCGCATCGCGTCCGCGACCCGCCGCTCGGGGGTGCCGGGCGCGGCCAGGACGAAGTGCCGGAAGGCGCGGGCCAGCCCCGTCAGGGAGAGCGAGAGCAGGGGCGCGCCGCAGCCGTCCGTGCCGATGTGGGCGACGTCCTCGCCGCCGGCGGTGCGGACCCCTTCGGCCACCAGCTGCTGCAGCGGATGGTCCTGGTCGAGGTAGGAGGCGAGCGGCCAGCCGTTGAGGGCGCAGGCGGCCAGCATGGCGGCGTGCTTGCCCGAGCAGTTCATGGTGAGACGGTCACGGGCCCGGCCCGAGGCGAGGTAGGCCTCGGCCTCCTCCGGGTCCAGCGGCAGGTCCGCCGGCGTCTGGAGGTGGTCGGCGGTCAGCCCGTGCTCGGCCAGCATGGTCCGTACGAGCGCGAGGTGGAACGACTCGCCGGAGTGGCTCGCGGCGGCCAGCGCCAGCCGCTCGCCGGAGAGGTCCAGGCCCGCCCGCAGCACCGCCGCGGCCTGCATCGGCTTGTTCGTGGAGCGGGGGAAGACCGGCGTGGTGACCTCACCCAGTGCCCAGTCCACGCTGCCGTCGGCCGCGAGGACCACCAGCGAGCCGCGGTGCCGGCCCTCGACGAAGCCGGAGCGGACGACCTCGGCGAGGACGGGGTGCGCCGCCAGGGGCACCACCGCCCCGGAAACCTGGGTCGCGGCGGAGCCCGGGATCGGCTCGGGTATCGGAGTGGGCGAGGTCATCGGTGGCCTTCCGGGGAGTGGCCTGCGCCCCCGAAGGCTTGTGGCCGGTCAGGACAGCAGGTCGTCTACTTGCGCTTCGCCTTCACGGTACCTGCGGGCGATTTCGGCACTGCAATCGTCGGTGGTGCGCTGCAGCGACTGGCGGCGCCGCGACACCTGCTGCTCGTAGCGGATCAGGCGGCCCATCGCGTCGTGCAGCTCCTGGTCCGTGCGCGCGGTGAGGTCGGACAGCTCCACCTCGCCGAGCATCTCCTCGGCCAGCCTGCGGTACTCCTCGCTGTGCGGGGTTCCGAGCGTCACGTGCCGCGCCGAGGAGCGGTGCCGCGACGGCAGGTCCGTCAGGATCTCCGGGAGCCGGTCGAGGAGGGGGGAGTGCTGGGTGGTCCGGCGGGCGATCTCGGCCCGCAGAATGTCGATCCGGCCCTGCAACAGCCGCCGCACGTAGCTGAGATCGGCCTCTTCCTGCTGCGAGTCACGCCGTACCACCCGCAGCTCGGGCAGCCCCAGACCGGCCAGATCGGGGGTGGTCGCCGGACGGCAGTGGTCGCGCTGCTGCGGGGGGCGGGGGTGCTTGCCTGCCGGGAGCATGGGACCGTCCTCCGTGCCGGGGGGCTCGACGCGAGCCGTTGCCGCGGTCGTGGTCGTCGTCAGGGCGGTGGGCGGCGGTGGGGTGCCGGGTGCCGGACGGGCCGGGTCTGTCGTGGGGGCGGTGGATGTCGTCCGTCCGGTCGGTGTCGTACGGGCGGTTGGTACGGGACCGGGTGTCTGTCCGGCGCCGAGAGTGTTCATGAATCGTTCCGTCCCCTCGTCCGGTGCCGCGTCCTGGGCATGTTGTCCATGAAACGCACCACGTGCACGCATCGTGCCACTCTGGGCGGTCCTTCTGCAGGGCCATGGCACCCGAACGGCCCCCGTGGGGGCACTGCTGTCCGAAGGGCGCGGCCCGCCCGGCATCATGGCGGGTATGCGAGCTGTGGTGCAGAGGATTGACGGCGCACGCGTCGAGGTGGCGGGCGAGACGGTCGGGGAGATCGTCGGTGAGGGGCTGTGCGTGCTGGTGGGGGTCACGCACGACGACACACCGCTCAAGGCGGCGCAGCTCGCCCGCAAGCTGTGGTCGGTGCGGCTGCTGCAGGGCGAGAAGTCCTGCTCGGACACCTCGGCGCCGCTCCTGGTGATCAGCCAGTTCACTCTCTACGGTGACGCCCGCAAGGGGCGTCGGCCCACCTGGAACGCCGCGGCCCCGGGGCCGGTCGCCGAGCCGCTGGTCGAAGAGGTCGTCGCGCAGTTGCGGGCGCTGGGCGCCGCTGTCGAGACCGGCCGCTTCGGGGCCGACATGAAGGTGTCGCTGACCAACGACGGGCCGTTCACGGTATTGGTCGAGGTGTAGCCGGGAACGGGGCGGCCCGTCAGGCAGGTGGTGACCGGGCCGGGGTCCGCCGCGGCTACGGCTCAGCCCGTCGCGGCTACGGCTCGACGACGACCTCCTGGGCCGCGGCGGTGCCGCCCGCCATCAGCGGGGCGTCCACCGGAACGTTCCGCTTGACCAGGGCGAGCGCGATCGGGCCGAGCTCATGATGGCGGGCCGAGGTGGTGACGAAGCCGAGCTGGCGACCCTCCTCGCCGTCCGCGGCGAGGCGGATGGGGGTGCCGTGCGGCGGCAGATGGACCTCACTGCCGTCCAGGTGCAGGAAGACCAGGCGGCGCGGCGGCTTGCCGAGATTGTGGACCCGGGCGACGGTCTCCTGGCCGCGGTAGCAGCCCTTCTGGAGGTGGACGGCGCCGCCGATCCAGCCCACCTCGTGCGGGATGGTGCGGTGGTCGGTCTCCAGGCCCAGCCGCGGGCGGTGCGCCTCGACCCGCAGCGCCTCCAGCGCCAGTACGCCGATGGCCGGGCCGTTGGCGTCGGCGAAGGCCTCCAGGCCGGTGCGCGGCAGGAACAGATCGCGGCCGTGCGGGGTCTCGCGGACGACGGTGTGCTCGGGCGCCTCGGCGATGGAGCCGGCCGGCAGATGCACGACGGCGATCTCGCCGGTGCGGTCGGCGACCTCGACCCGGTAGAAGAACTTCATGCTCTCCAGGTAGGCGATCAGCGCCTCCTGCATGCCCGGTTCGGTGTGCATCCAGGTCGTCTCGCCGTCGTCGACGAGCGAGACGGCATGCTCGATGTGGCCGTGCGCGGACAGGATCAGCGCCTCGGTGGCCTGGCCGGGCGGGAGGTCGCTGACGTGCTGGGTGAGCAGCAGATGCAGCCAGCTCAGCCGCTCGGGGCCGGTGACGGTGACCACGCCGCGGTGCGAGAGGTCGACGAAGCCGGAGCCGTCGGCGAGCGCGCGCTGCTCCCGGAAGAGGTCGCCGTAGTGCGCGGCAACGCCTTCGTCGGGGGCCTCGGCGGGGACGGCGCCGGGCAGCGACAGCAGGGGGCTGGCGGGTGATTGTCGCAGCATGTGCCCAGCCTACGACTCGCCGGCGACTGCCTCAGCCGTCGCCCGGGGCCGCCTTGCCACGGCAGGCCGCGCAGCGCCCGAAGATCGCGAAGTGCTTCATGTCCGTCTCGAAGCCGAACTGTTCGCGCAGCCGCGCCGTGAAGGGTTCGGCCACCGACAGATCCGCCTCGATGACGTCCGTGCAGTCCCGGCACACCAGGTGGATGTGGTGGTGGCGGTCGGCGAGGTGGTACGTGGGGGCGCCGTGGCCGAGGTGGGCATGGCTGACCAGGTCCAGCTCCTCCAGGAGCTCCAGGGTCCGGTAGACGGTGGAGATGTTGACCCCGCCCGCCGTCTTGCGCACCTCGGTGAGGATGTCGTCCGGGGTGGCATGCTCCAGCCTGTCCACCGCCTCCAGCACGAGCTGACGCTGCGGGGTCAGGCGGTATCCGCGCCTGCGGAGGTCGCTCTGCCAGTCTTTGGTCACCACACCGCCAGTATGAAGTGCTCTCCCCGGGACGGCGAAGATTCCTGGGGAGAGCGGATCCTCCGGCGCCTTACGGGTTGTAGGGCGTGCCGTCCGGCCGGAAGAAGGAGACGCCGTCCGGCATGTCGTCGGGGAGGCTCTCCGCCCATTCCTTGAGGTCGGCGACCTTCTTCAGATGCGCCGACATGTAGGGCCGCAGCGGCACGTCCGGGGTGGACTTCTCGCCGACCCACATCAGATCGCTGTTGACGTAGCCGTAGAGCCGCTTTCCGCCGCTGTACGGGCCGGAGGCGGCGGTGCGCGCGATGGCGTCGGTGGCCAGGTCGATCTGCGGCTTCTGGTCGGCCAGCTCGCCGTACCAGACCTCCACCACGCCCTGGTCGCGGCACATCACGATCTCGACCTTGCGGTCCGCGTCGATGCGCCAGAAGCCGGATTCGGTCTCCAGGGGGCGGACCTTCTTGCCCTCGCCGTCGAGCACCCAGCTGTGCGAGGTGTATTCGAGGAAGTCACGGCCGTCGTGGGTGAAGGTGACCGCCTGCCCGAAGTTGCACTTCTCGGTGCCCGGGAAGTCGGCGACGCCGGCGCCCTCCCAGGTGCCGAGGAGGAAGGCGAGCGGCACCAGGGCCGGGTTCAGGTCGGACGGGATCTCGATCATGAGAGCTCAGACGATCTATAGAAGGGGGCGGACGGTGTGCGCGAGGCGCGTGGCCGGCGCGGACCGGCGGTCGGTCAGCGCTGGCCCTGGTAGAGCTTCTGCCAGGTCAGAGCGGCGAACCCGAGCACGCCGACGGCGACCAGAACCAGCAGGGTGGTGAAGAATGCCTCAAGCACGAGCGCGCTCCTTGGACGGAGTGAGGGTGTAACGGACCGCCTGCGAGTCTAGTCGGCGGCACTGACGGCGGCGCTGTGAGGTATCCCGCCTGCCTCTCGCCCCTACTCTTGCCCCATGGCGAAGAAGCTCGTGATCAAGGTGACGGCGGGTGCGGATGCGCCCGAGCGGTGCTCGCAGGCGTTCACGGTGGCGGCGGTGGCGGTCGCCAGCGGCGTCGAGGTGTCGCTGTGGCTGACCGGGGAGTCGGTGTGGTTCGCGCTGCCGGGACGCGCGGCGGAGTTCGAGCTGCCGCACGCGGCGCCGCTGCCGGAGCTGCTCGACGGCATCCGGGCCGGCGGCGGGGCGCTCACGGTCTGCACCCAGTGCGCGGCGCGGCGTGACATCGAGCAGAAGGACCTCATCGAAGGGGCCGGGATCGCCGGCTCCCAGGTGTTCGTCAGCGAGATCATGCCGGACGACGTCCAGGCCCTGGTCTACTGACGCGGGCGCGGGCGGGCCTACTGGGGGTGCTTGTCGTCCCCCCGGTCGTCCAGCTCGCGCCACCAGCGGTCGGACTCCGGATCGCCGGACTCGTCCCACCAGCGCTCGCCGGGCTCGCGGCGGTTGCCGATGATCGCCGCGACCGGCGGGATCACCATGGCGACGACGCACATGCCCACCGCCGCCGGCACCGACCACAGCCGCACCACACCCCAGGCCAGGACGAACAGCACCAGGCACACGCCCATCAGGACGAAGTACCTGCGATGGCGGCGCTCTACGGGCGACCGGCGGTGCGCGTCCATGTCTCCACGGTAAGTCCGCACGGGGCCGGACAGAAGTCGGAGAGAAGCCGGGCGGAAGTGGGGGGAATGGCCGGGCGGAAGCCGGGTGGAGTCCGGCCCGGCCGCGCGGCGCCGGGCACGCCGAAGGGCCGCACCCCCGATCAAGGCGTCCAAACCTCTGGGGTGCGGCCCTTCGGACATTCATTGCCGTCAGACGGCGATGGCAACCTCCGCCAGGCCGCCCTTCTGGGCGACGACGGTGCGGTCCGCGGTGCCGCCCGGGACGAGCGCACGCAGCGTCCAGGTGCCCTCGGCCGCGTAGAAGCGGAACTGTCCGGTCGCGGAGGTGGGGACCTCGGCGGTGAACTCGCCGGTGCTGTCCAGGAGTCGGACGTAACCGGTGACGGGCTCGCCGTCGCGGGTCACGCTGCCCTGGATCGTGGTCTCACCGGGCTTGATGGTCGAGGCGTCCGGGCCGCCTGCCTGTGCTCCACACATAGGGGTACGTCCTTGAGAGGTAAGGGAGAAGCGGGGGTGGTTACTTGTTGGCGCCGAGCTCGATCGGCACGCCGACCAGCGAGCCGTACTCGGTCCAGGAGCCGTCGTAGTTCTTGACGTTGGTCTGGCCGAGGAGCTCGTGCAGCACGAACCAGGTCAGCGCGGAGCGCTCACCGATACGGCAGTAGGCGATGGTGTCCTTCGCCAGGTCGACCGACTCCTGCTCGTAGAGGGCCTTGAGCTCCTCGTCCGACTTGAAGGTGCCGTCGTCGTTGGCGTTCTTCGACCACGGGATGTTGCGGGCGCTGGGCACGTGGCCGGGCCGCTGCGACTGCTCCTGCGGGAGGTGCGCCGGGGCGAGCAGCTTGCCGCTGAACTCGTCGGGGGAGCGCACGTCGACGAGGTTGAGGTTGTCGATCGCGGCGACGACGTCGTCACGGAAGGCGCGGATGGCCGTGTTCTGGGGCTTGGCCTTGTACTCGGTCGCCGGGCGCTGCGGGACCTCGGAGCCGTCGACCAGGTCGCGCGAGTCCAGCTCCCACTTCTTGCGGCCGCCGTCGAGCAGCTTGACGCTGTCGTGGCCGTAGAGCTTGAAGTACCAGTAGGCGTAGGAGGCGAACCAGTTGTTGTTGCCGCCGTAGAGGACGACCGTGTCGTCGTTGGCGATGCCCTTGGCGGAGAGCAGCTTCTCGAAGCCCGCCTGGTCGACGAAGTCGCGGCGCACCGGGTCCTGGAGGTCCTGCTTCCAGTCGATGCGGACGGCGTTCTTGATGTGGTTCTTGTCGTAGGCCGAGGTGTCCTCGTCGACCTCTACGAGGACGACCTTCGGGTCCTCAAGGTGGGCTTCGACCCAGTCGGCGTCTACGAGGACGTCGCTACGGCTCATGGTGTTCTCCTCCGGGGCAGTTGCGGGGGCGGTTGCAGAGTGGCACGCGGTTCCGCCGGGTGCGCGCGGATGATCTCCGGGCGGGGGGTCCGGGCGGGCGCTGTGCGGGGCGAGCGGACGGCGGCCCGAGGGGCCGGCCGGGTGAGGACGGGCGGGGAAAACCCGTCAGACAGGGCGACAGAGCATGGCGGCGACGCGGCACAGGTCTACTGCCCGCCGCTTCGTCAGTACCGCACGTCCCCGTGGACGGAGACCGCTCAATGAGCTCTGCATGGCTCCGATCGTAGGGAGACAGAGTGGGGCGTGTCACCGGCGTGTCGAATAGTGAGACGTGATTGTCCGCGATGCGGGACAAGGGGGCCCTGTCGCGCCCGCCTCCCCAGGTCCGCGGGGCCCGCATGCCGGTGGAGGTCTGGCGTGCGGACCAGGGCGTCTCAGGAAATGGACGCGGGGCGGATTCGGGCTACGGCGCGGGCCGATCGGGCGGCGCGACCGGTCAGCCCGGAAGCTTGACGTTCTTGCCGGAGGCGGAGATCGAGATGCCGTCGGGCATCGTCACGACCTTGTCCAGCTTCAGATTGCCGGGCAGCTGGTCCAGCTTCCAGTCGTGGTCGGTCTGGGCACGGACCTTGGACTCGCAGCCCGGGAGGATCTTGCACATCCGGGGGAGCCCGTCGGCCCGCAGCCGGACGGTGTCGCCGTGCACGATGCTGATGGAGCCGGTCACGTCCAGCTGGCTGAGCAGCGGGACGTTCGGCGATATCTTCACCTGGCTGCGGCCGTCCTTCTGCCCGCCGTAGGTGACCTTGACGTCGGCGCCCGCCGCCTTGGTCAGGTCGGCGTAGTTGATCCGGGCGTTGCCGGTCGCCCAGGCGGCGCTCTCGATGGACGTGTAGTCGCTGTTCAGCGTGACCTCGTGGAACTGCGCGGACAGCTGGTCGATGCGCAGCGTGCGTCCCTCGGCACGGGCCTGGATGCCCCCGAGGTCGGCGTCCACCTCCTGGAGGTTGCGCCCGGCGACCTGGGTCAGGAACGGGAATCCCTTGATCGCGACGTTCGGGGCCTTGTCGAGCCCCTGGCTGCTGCGGATCTTGTCCGCGGCCTTGTCCTCGGCGAGATTCACCGCGACCCGGTCGGCCGCCACGAACAGCCCGCCGAGTATGACCACGACGAAAAACAGCACGCGAAGTGCACGCATCGAACCACTTCCCCCCACACCTGGGCCGGATACCGGCCGACTCGTCCGGGCAGGCCGCCTGCCTGCGTTCCGGGGGAGCCTAAACGACGGGGTCCGGGAAGCGGGAGGCGGCGGTCGCCGGGCAGCACAGGGTGCTTTTCCGGCGGCCGCCGCTCCGTTTCGCCGCTGATTCCCGGGGTTCCCGAGGTTCCTGCGGCTTCTGTGCTTCCGTGCTCGCTTCGGTGGTCATCCCTCGGTGGTCATCCCAGCGTCCGCCCCAGGACGTAGACCGCGGGCGCGGCCAGGGCCAGCGGCAGGGCCACGCCGGCCGTCAGATGGACGAAGCGGGACGGGTAGTCGTAACTGGCCACCCGCAGCCCGATCAGGGCGCAGCCGCCGGCCGCCAGGCCCAGCAGCGCACCGGAGGCGCCGAGGCCGGTGAGCTGGCCGGCCGCGATACCGGCGCCCGCGGCGGCCACCAGGGCGACGCCGATCGAGGCGGGGCCGGGCAGCGGCAGCGCCCGGGCGAGGGTGGCCACCGCCGCCCCGGCGGCGCCGACCACCACCGCATACGGGCTCGCCGCGAGCTGGCCGGCGGCGAGCACCGCGAGCGCGGTCGAGGTCAGGCCCGCGGTCAGCGCGTACATCCGCTCGTCGGCGCTGCTGCGGTTGCGCAGTTGGAGGACGAGGACGAGCAGACACCACACGCCGAGCGTGCCGATGCCCACCAGCGGCGCGCTCTCACGGTCGGTGGCCAGCAGCGCGACATCGGTGGTCAGCCCGGCCAGGAAGGCGAGTGCGATGCCCTGCCGGGCCGGCCACATGCCGTTGAGCCGGAACCAGCCGGCGGCGGTGACCGCTTGCAGCAGCGCCACCGGGACGGCGAGCACCGGGCGGCCCAGCGGCGCGGTCAGCGCCAGCAGCAGGGCGAGCCCGGCGGTCAGCGCGGCCGGCTGGATGCCGGGCGGGATGATCGGCGAGCGGCCCTCGGCGCGGGCGCGCTGGTTGGCCGCGAGCGGTGCGCTGGAGACCGGCGGGGTGGGCAGCGGCGGCTTGGCCGCGGGCGCCGCGGGCGCCGGCCTGGCCTGCTGGGGGTGGGCGCGGCCGTAGGGGTCCTCGGCCGGCCGCGCGCTCTGGTGCTGGGTGGGCAGCTGCGAGGGCTCCGCGGACGGGACGCGGTGGCCTTCGTGGCCGTAGGGCGGCTGCTGTGCGGGCTGTTGGGGTTGCTGGGGCTGCTGTTGTGCGGGCTGGTGGGGCTGTTGCGGTTGCTGCTGCCGGGCGTGCTGCGGCCGCTGCCCGTATTGCTGCTGCCCGTACGCCTCCCGCCCGTACTGCTGCTGGCCGTGCTGCTGCCCGTACTGGCGGCCGTACGGGTCGTGCCCCGGCTGCTGCCCGTACGGCTGCTGCCCGTAAGGGTCGTGACCCTGCTGCTGCGGGGACGCGGCGTGGGCCGGCCGGCCGTACGGCGCCTGCGCGGACTGCTGCGGACGGTGGGCGTGCGGGTCCTGCGGCGCGTACGGATCCTGCGGGGCGTAGGGATCGGGCCGGCCGTACGGATCGGGCCGGCCGTAGGGATCCGGCCGTACGGCGGGATCGTGCGGCGGGTACGGGTTGCGGTGCTGCGGCTGGTTGTCGCTCATGATCGTGTGCTCACCCTCCCGCGAACGGCGGCAGTACCTCGACGGTCCCGCCCTCGGCCAGCGGCACCGCCCCGTGGTCGCGGGTGCCGACCGGATCGCCGTCCACCAGGAAGGAGCAGCGCAGCAGTACGCGCGCGAACTCCGGGTTCGCGGCGTGCGCCGCGCGCGCCGCGTCGAGCGCCTCGGCGAGCGTCGCCGCCGCGTACGGCTCCTCTGCCGTGCCGGCGGCGGCCTTGGCCGCGGCCCAGTAGCGCACGGTGCCAGTTGTTGTCACGGCGGCCTCTTCGTCGTGTCGGTCGGGGGCTGCCCGTGGTGGCGGGCACCCCGTCGTTGCCGCCTCCATGATGGCGTACGTGGCGGGCGGCCCGGTCCCGGCACATCCCGGCACGGCCGACCGTCCGTGCGGTTCCGGCCGCGGTATATCGGTTGCCGTGGGCACATGTTCGCCTAGGCTCACTGTGTGTTGGTCCGACTTGCATGGGGGCATTTGCGGCCCCACCGACGAGCGATCTCGCTGATCGTGCTGCTCCAGTTGACCCAGACCCTGGCCACCCTCTATCTGCCCACCCTCAACGCCGACATCATCGACAACGGTGTCGTGAAGGGCGACACGGGCTACATTCTCGGCACCGGCGCTTTCATGATCGCCGTCACTCTCCTGCAGATCGTCTGTGCGATCGGCGCGGTCTATTTCAGCGCCCGTACGGCCATGGCGCTCGGCCGGGACGTCCGCGCCGCGGTCTTCGACCGGGTGCAGTCCTTCTCCGCCCGGGAAATGGGCGCCTTCGGGGCACCGTCGCTGATCACCCGCACGACCAATGACGTCCAGCAGGTCCAGATGCTGGTGCTGATGACGTTCACGATGATGGTCTCGGCGCCGATCATGTGCATCGGCGGCGTGCTGATGGCGCTGAACCAGGACGTGCCGCTGTCCGGTCTGCTGCTGGTCATCGTGCCGGTGCTGGCCATCCTGATCTCCCTGGTCGTGCGCCGGCTGCGTCCGCTCTTCCGCGGGGTGCAGGAGCGCATCGACACCGTCAACCGCGTCCTGCGCGAGCAGATCGCCGGTATCCGCGTCATCCGCGCCTTCGTCCGCGACGGCTACGAGCGCGAGCGCTTCGCCCGGGCCAACACCGAGCTGTTCGAGGTGTCGCTGCGCTCCGGCCGGCTGATGTCGATGATGTTCCCGATGGTCATGCTGATCGTGAACCTCTCCAGCGTGGCCGTGGTCTGGTTCGGCGGGCTGCGGATCGACGCGGACGAGATGCAGATCGGCGCGCTGACGGCGTTCCTCAGCTACCTCATGTACATCCTGATGTCGATCATGATGGCGACGTTCATGGTGATGATGCTGCCGCGCGCCGAGGTCTGCGCCGAGCGCATCCAGGAGGTGCTGTCGACCGACTCCAGCGTCACCCCGCCCGAGAACCCGGTCACCGAGCTGCGCCGGCGCGGTGAACTGGAGCTGCGCAACGTCGAGTTCCGCTTCCCCGGTGCCGAGCAGCCGGTCCTCAAGGGCATCTCGCTGCGCGCCCGCCCCGGTGAGACCACCGCCGTCATCGGCTCCACCGGCTCCGGCAAGTCGACCCTGCTGGGGCTGGTCCCGCGGCTGTTCGACGCGACCGGCGGCACGGTCCTGGTGGACGGCGAGGACGTCCGCACCCTCGACCAGGAGACGCTGGCCCGCACCATCGGCCTGGTCCCGCAGAAGCCGTACCTCTTCTCCGGGACCGTCGCCACCAACCTGCGCTACGGCAATCCGGACGCCACCGACGACGAGCTGTGGCAGGCCCTGGAGACCGCCCAGGCGCGGGAGTTCGTCGAGCGGATGGAGGGCGGTCTGCAGGCTCCCGTCGCGCAGGGCGGCGGCAATGTCTCCGGCGGCCAGCGACAGCGGCTGGCCATCGCGCGGGCGCTGGTGCGCCGGCCCGAGATCTACCTCTTCGACGACTCCTTCTCCGCGCTGGACTATGCGACGGACGCGGCGCTGCGGGCCGCGCTGTCCCGGGAGACCGACCGCGCGACGGTGGTGATCGTCGCCCAGCGGGTCGCCACGATCCGCGGTGCCGACCGGATCGTGGTCCTCGACGAGGGCAGGGTGGTCGGCACCGGCACCCACACCGAGCTGATGGCCGGCAACGAGACCTACCGGGAGATCGTGCTCTCCCAGCTCACCGAGCAGGAGGCGGCGTGACCACCGCGGACAAGGCGCCGGCCGCCGGGACCCCGTCCGCCGGCGGCCAAAGTGCGCAGGCGGCGCCCCGACGCGGCCCGGCACCGGCGATCGGGCCCGCCCGGATGATGGGCGGCCAGCCCACCGAGAAGTCGATGGACTTCAAGGGTTCCGGCAAGCGGCTGCTGGCCCAGATGCGGCCCGAGCGCGGCGTCATCGGCTTCGCGCTGGTGCTGGGCGCCCTGAGCGTGACGCTGACGGTGGTGGGCCCCAAGGTCCTCGGCCGGGCCACCGACCTGATCATGTCCGGCATCGTCGGCCGCCGGCTGCCCGAGGGGATCACCAAGGCCCAGGCGGTGGCCCAGCTGCGCGCCCACGGCCAGGGCGGGCTCGCCGACATGCTCGGCGCGATGCCGGTCGTCCCCGGCCAGGGGATCGACTTCGGCGCCGTCGGCGGGGTCCTGCTCTGGGCCACCCTGATCTACGCGGGCGCCTCGGTGTTCGGCTTCGTGCAGGCCCGGATCGCCACCCGGGTCGTCCAGCGGACCGTGTTCCGGCTGCGCGAGCAGGTCGAGGAGAAGCTGGCGCGGCTGCCGCTGAGCTACTTCGACCGGCAGCAGCGCGGCGAGGTGCTCTCCCGGGCGACCAACGACATCGACAACATCCAGCAGACGCTCCAGCAGACCCTCAGTCAGATCGTGGCCTCGCTGCTGACCATCGCCGGGGTGCTGACCATGATGTTCTGGATCTCGTGGCTGCTGGCGCTGGTCGCCCTGGTCACGGTCCCGGTCTCGGTGCTCGTCGCCACCCGGATCGGCAAGCGCGCCCAGCCGCAGTTCGTCCAGCAGTGGAAGACCACCGGCCGGCTCAATGCGCACATCGAGGAGATGTACACCGGCCACAGCCTGGTGAAGGTCTTCGGCCGCGAGCGGGAGTCCGCCGAGCTGTTCCGGCAGCAGAACGAGGCCTTGTACGCCGCCGGATTCCGGGCCCAGTTCATCTCCGGGATCATCCAGCCCGCGATGATGTTCATCGGCAACCTGAACTACGTCATGGTGGCGGTCGTCGGCGGTCTGCGGGTCGCCTCAGGGGCGCTGTCCATCGGTGACGTCCAGGCCTTCGTCCAGTACTCCCGGCAGTTCAGCCAGCCGCTCACCCAGGTCGCCTCGATGGCCAACCTCGTCCAGTCCGGCGTCGCCTCCGCCGAGCGGGTCTTCGAGCTCCTCGACGCCACCGAGCAGGAGCCCGACGCCGCCCGGCCGGCCCGGCCCGAACGGGTCGAGGGACGCGTCGGGTTCGAGGACGTCACCTTCCACTACACGGCCGACAAACCGCTCATCGAGGGGCTGTCGCTGGCCGTCCACCCCGGGCAGACGGTGGCGATCGTCGGCCCGACGGGCGCCGGCAAGACCACGCTCGTCAATCTGCTGATGCGCTTCTACGAGGTGCGCGGCGGCCGGATCACCCTCGACGGCACCGATATCGCCGACATGTCGCGCGAGGAGCTGCGGTCCCACATCGGCATGGTGCTCCAGGACACCTGGCTCTTCGGCGGCACGGTCGCGGAGAACATCGCCTACGGAGCGCCCGCGGGCACCTCGATGGACAAGATCGTGGCGGCGGCCCGGGCCACCCACGTCGACCGCTTCGTGCGCACCCTGCCGGACGGCTACGACACCGTGCTCGACGACGAGGGCGGCAATGTCTCGGCCGGTGAGAAGCAGCTGATCACCATCGCCCGGGCCTTCCTCGCCGAACCGGCCATCCTCGTCCTGGACGAGGCCACCAGCTCGGTCGACACCCGCACCGAGGTGCTCATCCAGCAGGCGATGGCCCAGCTCCGCAGCGGCCGCACCAGCTTCGTCATCGCCCACCGGCTCTCCACCATCCGCGACGCCGACGTCATCCTGGTGATGGAGAACGGCGCGATCGTCGAGCAGGGCCCCCATGACGTCCTGCTGGCGACGGGCGGCGCCTATGCCCGCCTGTATGCGGCGCAGTTCGCGGAGGCGGTGGCCGAGCCGGAGTGAGCGTGGCGTGGCGCACGCCCGACAGGGCCTACGCCGGGGTGTGGGCCGTGATCCACTCCCCGATCCGCCCCAGCAGCTCCGGCGCGGCCGCGTTCTCGGCGTGCCCGAAGCCCCGCTCGATCCACAGCTCCGTCGTCGCCGGGTCGGCGGCCGACATCAGCATCCGTGGATGGTCGAGGGGGAAGTACGGGTCGCGGTCGCCGTGCACCAGCAGCAGCGGGGTGGGCGCGAGCCGCCCGGCGGCCTCGGTGGGGGAGAGCGGGACGGGGTCCCAGTCCTCGGGGTGGATACGGGTGCCCAGCCCGAACCGGGAGACGAGCCGTCCGGTGGGCCGGGTGATGGCCCAGTGGAGGCGGCGCATGGGCGCGGTGCCGCGGTAGTACCAGCGGGCGGGGGCGCTGACCGCGACGACCGTGTCGGGCCGCGCATCCGTGCGCTCCCCGTGCTCCCCCGGGCCGTGCAGCGCCGCCTGCCGCAGGACGACCGAGCCGCCCATGGAGAAGCCGACGGTGGCGACCCGGCGGTGGCCCAGGGCGCGGGCCCAGCGGACCGCGGCGGCCAGATCCTCGACCTCGCGGTCGCCGACCGTGGACCGCCCGCCGGATCCGCCATGTCCACGGAAGGAAAACGTGATCACGTCCGCATGCTGGGAAAATGCGGCAGCCGCCCGACGAAGTGCGGGGCGTTCCAGCGCCCCGGTGAAGCCGTGCGCCAGGACGATCGCCGGGGTGCCGGCGCAGGTGGCCGGATCCGCTTCAGGACGGGCCCGACGGGGGGTGTGGGCGGCCTCGATCCGGACCCCGTCGGAGGTCAACAGGCACACCCGATGACCACTCGAAGTGATCGAGGAAACACAAGAGGCTGCACATTCGGCCTCGGGTCCGGGAGTCATGTGAGCTATTCTGCTGGGCAAGAAGGATCCGGGCAGCGTTGCCCCCGGGTCCTTTTGTGCTTTCAGCCGCGTTCACGCGCGGCTGCGAGGACCCGTACGAAGCAGTGCCGCAGACACCCCGGCCGAGGCCGGGAGGTGCCCCCGTCGCAGGGACCGAGGAGGAACCAGACGTCATGGGCGAGCGAAGCAGGCAGAACCGCACACAGCAAGGGGCAAAACGCCCCGCCAGCCGGGCAGGTGGTCGCGCGTGAGCTCCCTCCTGCTGCTGACCAATGCACTCCAGCCGTCGACGGAGGTGCTCCCGGCGCTCGGCCTGTTGCTGCACAGCGTGCGGGTGGCCCCAGCCGAGGGGCCGGCACTCATCGACACCCCCGGGGCCGACGTCATACTGATCGACGGCCGCCGCGACCTGCCGCACGTACGGTCCCTGTGCCAGCTGCTGCGGTCCACCGGACCCGGCTGTCCGCTGGTGCTGGTGGTCACCGAGGGCGGGCTGGCCGCCGTCACCGCCGACTGGGGCGTGGACGACGTCCTGCTGGACACCGCGGGCCCGGCCGAGGTCGAGGCGCGGCTGCGGCTGGCCATGGGCCGCCAGCAGATCACCACCGACGACGGTCCGATGGAGATCCGCAGCGGTGATCTCTCGGTCGACGAGGCGACCTACAGCGCGAAGCTGAAGGGCCGGGTCCTGGACCTGACCTTCAAGGAGTTCGAGCTGCTGAAGTATCTGGCGCAGCACCCGGGCCGGGTCTTCACCCGCGCCCAGCTCCTCCAGGAGGTGTGGGGCTACGACTACTTCGGCGGCACGCGGACGGTCGACGTCCACGTCCGGCGGCTGCGCGCCAAGCTCGGCCCCGAGCACGAGTCGCTGATCGGCACGGTCCGCAACGTCGGCTACCGCTTCGTGGTGCCGGAGAAGCCGGAGCGGTCGGGGGAGAAGGGCAAGGGCGACGCCGCGAAGGCGGCGAACTCCTCGGGGGCCCCGGGGGCCCCGGGCACGGCGCAGCGGGACGGCCGTGGCGAACCGGACGGTGACGGCTCCGGGAGGGCGGTCGGCGCCGGCGCGGACTCCCCCGATGCGCAGCCTGCCCGCCGGTAGCACCACCCGCGTAGACTGCCGCGCGTGGCCAAGGTGACGCGGGATGATGTGGCAAGACTGGCGGGTACGTCCACCGCCGTTGTCAGTTACGTCATCAACAACGGACCACGGCCGGTCGCCCCGGCCACGCGCGAGCGGGTACTCGCCGCCATCAAGGAGCTCGGCTACCGGCCGGACCGGGTGGCGCAGGCGATGGCGTCCCGCCGTACCGACCTCATAGGGCTGATCGTGCCGGACACCCGGCAGCCGTTCTTCGCGGAGATGGCGCACGCCGTCGAACAGGCCGCCGCCGAGCGCGGAAAGATGGTCCTGGTCGGCAACGCCAACTACCTCGACGAGCGCGAGGTGCACTATCTGCGGGCCTTCCTCGGCATGCGGGTGTCCGGGCTGATCCTGATCAGCCAGGGCCCCAGCGAGCACGCGGCCGCCGAGATCGACGCCTGGGACGCCCGGGTGGTGCTGCTGCACCGCAGGCCGGACGCCATCGACGACGTCGCGGTGATGACGGACGACGTCTGGGGCGCGCAGCTGGCGACCCGGCATCTGCTGGAGCACGGCCATCCCTACGTCGCCTTCCTCGGCGGCACGGAGGAGACCCCGAAGTCCGGCGACCCGGTCACCGACCATGTCGAGGGCTGGCGGCGGGCCATGCAGGAGTCCGGCAAGTCCGCGGAGGGGCGCTACTTCCAGGCCCCGTACAACCGCTACGACGCCTACCAGGTCGCGCTGAAGCTGCTGGCCGGGCCGCAACGGCCGCCGGCCATCATGTGCGCCACCGACGACCAGGCGATCGGCGTGCTGCGGGCCGCCCGCGAGCTGCGCATCGATGTGCCCGGTGAGCTGGCGGTCGCGGGCTTCGACGACGTGAAGGAGGCCGCGCTCACCGATCCGCCGCTGACCACGGTCGCCTCGGACCGCGAGGCGATGGCGCGGGCGGCGGTCGATCTGGTGCTGGACGACGGGCTGCGGGTGGTCGGCTCCCGGCGGGAGCGGCTGCGGCAGTTCCCGTCGCGGCTGGTGGTACGGCGGTCCTGCGGCTGCGGCGGCTGAGGCCGCGGGGCGTCCCTGAACCGACGTCTTTATGTCGGGCATACCCACTTCTGTCGGGTCTCTCAGGACGCTCTCAGCAAGCTCTCATGGACCGGGCGGAGAGTTTTCCCATGACCGAGAGCTACCGCCGAAGCGGCGATGACACACCCCAGGACCGGCCGTCGGCGGACGGCAACCACTACGCCTCCGCGTACGGGTACGGATACGGCAGCGAGTACGCCCAGGGCGCCCAGGACGGTGCCGGGCAGGCCGTGCCACCGCCGCCCCCGTACGCCCCCTCGTCACGGCGCCGGACCCGCCGGCCGGTCGCGCTGATCGCGGCGGTGGCGCTCATCTCCGGCCTCATCGGCGGCGGCAGTGCGGCGCTGATCGCTGACGCCACCAACCGGGCGACGCAGAACAGCGCGTCCACCCCGCTGGTCAACGCGGGCAACAAGCCCAGCGGCAGCGGGGTCTCCGCGGTGGCCAAGGCGGTCAGCCCGGCGATCGTGGAGATCAAGGCCCGGACCGCGAACGGGCAGTCCACCGGCTCGGGCGTGGTCGTCACCAGCAACGGCGAGATCGTCACCAACAACCACGTGGTGGCCGGCGCGCACACGGTGACCGTCACGTTCAGCGACGGCAGCCGCAAGACCGCCAAGGTCGTCGGCACCGACCCCGACAAGGACCTGGCGATGGTCAAGATCAGTGGCGCCAAGAACCTGACCGCGGCCCAGCTCGGCGACTCCGACAAGATCGCGGTCGGCGACCAGGTGGTGGCGATCGGCTCGCCCGAGGGGCTGACCGGCTCGGTGACCAGCGGCATCGTCTCGGCGCTCAACCGGGATGTGACCGTGCCCAAGGAGGAGAGCCGGGGGCAGCAGGACAACGGGGGCGACGGCGGCTGGCCGTTCGAGTTCGGCGGCCGGCAGTTCAACGGCGACCCCGGCCAGTCGAAGACCTCGTACAAGGCGATACAGACCGATGCCTCGCTCAACCCGGGCAACTCCGGCGGCGCCCTGATCAACATGCAGGGTCAGATCATCGGCATCAACTCCGCGATGTACGCACCGAGTTCGGGGGCGTCGGGCAGCTCGGCGGGCAGCATCGGCCTGGGCTTCGCCATCCCGATCAACACCGTCAAGGCCGACCTCGACTCGCTGCGCGGCGGCGGGAGCGGAGGCAGCAACAGCGGCGTCTGACCTCCCCCTCCGCCGGCCGGTGGCCCCGGCCCGCCACCACCCGGCACGAGAACCCTCCGCGTCACCCCCGCCATCATCCCGTCGTCGTGCAAGGCTGAAGAGCAGCCGTTCCTGATCCCACCCGAGGTAGCCACACCCATGAGCCCCGCCGAGCACGGTGACCACCCCGCCCGCATCCTGATCGTTGACGACGAGCCCGCGGTCCGGGAGGCCCTGCAGCGCTCCCTGGTCTTCGAGGGGTACGTGACCGAGCAGGCGGTCGACGGCCTGGACGCGGTCGAGAAGGTCGCGTCCGGCGACCCCGAACTGATCGTGCTGGACGTCCTCATGCCCCGGATGGACGGGCTGACCGCCGCCCGCCGGCTGCGGGCGAGCGGGGTCACCGTGCCGATCCTGATGCTGACCGCCCGTGACACGGTCGGCGACCGGGTCACCGGGCTGGACGCCGGCGCCGACGACTACCTCGTCAAGCCCTTCGAGCTGGACGAGCTGCTGGCCCGGATCCGTGCCCTGCTGCGCCGCAGCGGGTACGCGGCCGGCGGGGGCGCCCCCGAGGAGGGCGAGACGCTGAGCTTCGCCGATCTGCGGATGGACCTGGCGACCCGCGAGGTGACCCGGGGCGGCCGGCCGGTCGAGCTGACCCGTACCGAATTCACCCTGCTGGAGATGTTCCTCGCCCATCCGCGGCAGGTGCTGACCCGGGAGCAGATCCTCAAGGCCGTATGGGGCTTCGACTTCGAACCCACCTCCAACTCCCTCGACGTGTACGTGATGTATCTGCGCCGCAAGACGGAAGCGGGCGGCGAGCCGCGGCTGGTGCACACCGTGCGGGGGGTCGGCTACGTCCTGCGGGCGGACGGCGGCGCGGAATGAGCGGCACCGGGGCACACATTCCGGGCGGGGCGGGCCCGGCGCACAGCAGGCTCGGCGCCCGCTTCGCACAGCTGCCGCTGCGCTCGCGGCTGACCCTGCTCACCGCGGCCGCGGTGGCGGTGGCGGTGGCGGTCTCCGCGCTGGCCTGCTGGCTGCTCACCCGCGCCCAGCTGCGCGACGAGGTGGACAACACGCTGCAGAACGTCAGCGTCCCCGCGGAATATCTCCAGCTGACCGCCAACTGCGAGCCCACCGACCCGACCGAGAGCAGGAACGCCCCGCCCTCGTACTACAACGTCCAGATCGTGCAGGTCGACGGCTCGCGGTGCGTCGGACCCAACTCCCAGCCGGTGCGGGTGCAGCGCGCGGACGTCGGGGTGGCCCAGGGCGTGGAGCGCGACACCCTGCACGACGCCGTCACCACCGGCGGCGCGGACGTCCGGGTGCTGACCAAGCACATCGGTGTCCAGGGTGTGCAGTTCGCGGTGTCCATCTCGCGCCCGCTGACCGAGGTCAACAGCGCGCTGGACCGCCTGGCGCTGCTGCTGGCGGCCGTCGCGGGGCTGGGCGTCGTCGGCGCGGGCACGGCCGGACTGGCCGTCGCCCGTTCCGGCCTCAAGCCCGTGGACCGGCTCACCGACGCCGTCGAGCACGTGGCCCGCACCGAGGACCTGGCCATCCGGATCCCCGCCGACGGCGACGACGAGATCGCCCGGCTCTCGCGCTCCTTCAACTCCATGACCGCCGCGCTGGCCGCGTCCCGTGATCTGCAACAGCAGCTGATCGCGGACGCGGGCCACGAGTTGCGCACGCCGCTGACCTCCCTGCGGACCAATATCGATCTGCTGGTGCGCAGCGAGCAGTCCGGCCGGCCGATCCCGGCCGCCGACAAGGAGGCCCTGCTGGCCTCGGTGAAGGCGCAGATGGGGGAGCTGGCGGCGCTGATCGGCGATCTCCAGGAGCTGTCCCGGCCCCCCGAGCCGGGGCACAGCGCCATCGCGGTCGTCGCGCTGCACGACGTCGTCGGCGCGGCGCTGGAGCGGGCCCGGCTGCGCGGCCCGACGCTGACCTTCGCGGCGGACCTGCACCCCTGGTACGTACGCGCCGAGCCGGACGGGCTGGAGCGGGCGGTGGTCAATCTGCTCGACAACGCGGTGAAGTTCAGCCCGTCCGGCGGCACCGTCGAGGTCCGGCTGGCCGGTGGGGAGCTGACCGTACGCGATCACGGCCCCGGCATCCCACAGGACGAACTGCCGCACGTCTTCGAGCGGTTCTGGCGCTCCCCGTCCGCCCGCAGCCTGCCGGGCAGCGGCCTGGGGCTGTCGATCGTGGCCCGGACGGCCCAGCAGGCGGGCGGCGCCGTACGGCTGCGGTCCGCGGACCCCGGCGGCACCGAGGCGGTGCTGACGCTGCCGGGCGCCGCGACCCCACCACCGGACGTGCCGGGCCCGGGGCCGCAGGAGACCGGGGAGCCGCCTCCCACACCGCACTAGGACCCGGGCGGGCCGTCGGCCAGCTACTTCCTACTTCTCACTTCTTCTTCGCCGCGTCCCCGAACGGCAGGTTCGACCCGGAGATGTCGGCGCGGATGCCGTCCCGCTCGACGGAGATGTGCTGGAGCCGGACGTCCCCCGGCATCTTGGGGAGCTGGAAGGACAGCGACAGCCGGTCGGCGAGCTGCGGCTTGGTCAGCCCGGTCAGCGTGCCGAGGATCTTCGGGTCGATGCCGACCTTCTGGAGCAGCCAGGGGTGGTCCGCGACCACATCGACCAGATTGACCTTCATCAGCTGCTGGATGAAGCGCGGCGAGCCGGTCAGCTCGTGCAGCTTCTCCTCGCTGCGCAGCGCGTCCTGGATGTAGGGCTTGGGGATGCCGATCCGGTCGGCGATCGCCGGGATGCTCAGCATCGACTTGACCTTGGCGGCCTCCCGGCTGAGCTGGGCGGCGGTCTTGCGGGTCAGCCGCAGGCCCTCCTCCTTGCCGGTGCCGGGGCGGTAGACGGCGATGTCGCCGATGTCCAGCCGCATTTGGCTGATGTCGGTGGAGATGCCGCGCTCGCCGGCCCGCCGGATGTGTGCCTGGGCCCGGACGCGCAAGTCATGGCCGGCGACCGGCAGTTGGCCGACCGCCCGGACCGCGTCGGGCCCCATCTCACTGAACTTGACCTGCGAGGCGCCCAGTTCGCGGTTCATGTCGTCGAAGGCGAGCAGCACGCTGCCGTGCATGGTGCCGATCGTGGCGCCCTTGATGGAGCTGGGCAGATCACCGTCGAGCTGTACGTCGTCCGCGGTGGTCTCGACCTTGGCCAGCGACACCCGGTCGGCGGCCAGGTCGGGAATGGTCACCTTGACCCGGTCGACGCGCTTGTCCGCGACCTGGGTCAGGAACGGGAAGCCCTGGATGTCGACTTCCGGGGTGGCGTTCAGATGCAGCGCGTCCTTCAGCTTCTGCGCGGCCGCATTCTGCGCGTACAGCACCGCGAACCGGTCCCCGAGCGCCAGGAACGAGGTGCCGACCAGGACGGCGACCAGCAGCTTCAGGGTGATCGGGATGGCCGCGAAGCGGCTGATGCCACGCTTCCTGCCACGCTTCCTGCGGCGGTGGTTCGGCGGTTTCCACCCCTCGTCCACCTCGTCGTCCGAGCGCAGCCCCAGGCCCAGCGGGTCGTCGCTGTCGTCGCGCTCGTTGAGGTAGGTGCGACGCCGGGGCACCCCGTCGGCATCGAACGAGCCGTATTCCGGCTCGGGTTCGGGCTCCGGCTCCGGGTCGGCGAGCGCTGCCAGGTCCGCATACGGGTTGACCGGGTGGACCGGGGTGAGCTTTCTGGTCTCGCCGGCGGGGTCGTCCTGGGTGCCCGTCGCAAAGGACTCGGCGCGGTGCGGCGCGGCGGGCGAGGGCGACGGTATGCGTGTGGGGGTGCGCATCCGTACATCCCACCATGAGCGGGCCCCTCGAACGCAAGTTGCCCTGAAAGTAAGTCGGTTATGGGCGGGTTGTCGCCTCGTCCTTGATGAAAAATTGCCTTGCGTGTGGGCGGAGCTGAACTACCGTCATGCCTCTTGGTGACCTGAGTGATGGGACGTCATGGTGCCGAGGCCGTTGACCGGTACCGGTCTCGCCTCGCCCTGCCGACCCGGGTAACGAGCCCTGCCCATGGTCTCTCCGCCACACCCTGCCTTTCCCTCCCGCAGCCACGCGACAACCGAAAGACGGACGCCCTCACATGAACTCTTCTGAACGCGCACCCCTGATCGTGGTGACCGGAGCAACCGGCAATATCGGCCGCTGTCTTGTCGGCCGGCTCCTCGCGGACGGCGCCGCCGTACGCGCCCTGACCCGCGATCCGGCGCGCGCCGCTCTGCCGGACGGTGCCGAGGTCCTCCGCGCCGACCTCACCGGCTCGGCGGACCTCTCGCCGCTACTGACCGGCGCCGACGCGCTGTTCCTCAACCTGGCGGCCGGCGGCGGCCAGGCCGTGACCGCGCTGGTCGACGCCGCCGTCGCGGCCGGAGTCCGCCGGATCGTCCTCAACTCCTCGATGGCGGTGACCGATACCGCGGCCGACGACGCGAACCACATCGCCCGCATGCACGCCGACGTGGAGCGCACGGTGCGCGACTCCGGCCTGGAGTGGACCTTCGTCCGCGGCAGCAACTACTCCACCAACACCCTTGCCTGGGCTCCGTCGATCCGTGCGTCCGGTGTCGTGCGCGAGGCACACCCCGGCGCCCAGGGCACGCCCGTGCACGAGACCGACCTCGCCGATGTCGCGGCCGTCGCCCTGCTGGACCGCAGCGGCGCACATCTGCGCCAGGCCTATCGCGTCACCGGCCCGGAGGTGCTGACCACGGCGCAGCAGGTCGCCGAGATCGGCCGGGCGATCGGCCGGCAGACGCAGGTGGAGCAGATCTCCGAGGAGGCGGCGGCCGAGGCGATGGCCGGGCCGCATCTGCCGCTGGAGGCCGCGCGGGAACTGGTCCGGCTGTTCGGCACGATGGTCGATGCGCCGGCCTTCCCCCTCTCGGACGCCGTCGAACGGGTCACCGGCCGCCCGGGGCGGACATACGCCGAGTGGGCGCGGGATCACGTGGCGGACTTTTCCTGAGGTGAGGGGGTGCCCTCCTTCTGAGGGGGCCCTTTCCCTGAGGGTGCGGGGGCGTTGGCGTCCGAGGGTCGACATCGTGGGCTGACGGCTGCTGTGGAGAAGCTCGTGCGGACGCGTCTCGATGCAGAGGTGAAGACGTACGAGCCGACAGAGCTCTGTGGGGTTTCGTGCCTCGCAGACGGCCCCGATGCCTGGTTCGCCGAGTCCGTGCTCGCGGCCGGTGGGCGAGTCGAGGCGGTGATTCCGGCCGCTCAGTACCGGAACGGGTTGCCTGCCGCACACCACGCCACCTATGACGCGCTGCTCCACCAGGCTGTCGACGTGCACCACACGGGCCGGAGCGAATCGTCCTCACAGGCCCACTTGGCGGGGAGCGAAATCCTCGTCGGCCTGGTGGACCGTCTGATCGCTGTATGGGACGGGAAGCCCGCCCGCGTGGGTTCGGGGGGACGGCGGATGTGGTCGCCTACGCGCGGCGTACGGGAGTGCCGGTGGTCATTCTGTGGCCCGATGGCGCTACGCGCGACCAGCGCACATGACCACGGCCCGGCGGGGATCCGCCGGGCCGTCACCGAAGCCGTCACGCCATGACCGAGTGCTCCGCGCACTCATGTCGTGGCGTGCCGTGCCGTGGCTACTTCTCCACCGTGATCCGGTCCGCCTTGGGCGGGCTGAGCGGGTCGGACGCCGACGAGTGCGCCGTCAGGTAGGCGGTGAAGGCGTCCAGGTCGGAGGGGCCGACGTACTTGTTCTTGGCGTCCTTGAGGACGGGGAAGCCGTCGCCGCCGCCGGCCAGGAATTCGTTCATCGCGACGCGGTAGGTCTTGGCCGGGTCGAGGGCGGCGCCGTTCAGCTTCACCGAGTCCTTGACGACGCGGTCCGCGCCCGACTTCTTCATGTCCAGGGTGTAGGTCAGGCCCTTGGAGACCTGGAGGATCTTCGGGGAGGCCGCGTTGGGGCCGCTGACCTGCTGCTGGAGTGCGGTCAGGAGCTGGGCGCCGGTGAGGTCGACGACGTTCATCATGTTGGTGAAGGGCTGGACGGTGAACGCCTCGCCGTAGGTGACGACCCCGTCGCCCTCCGAGCCGGACGCCTTGAAGGCGAGGTCGGAGCGGATGCCGCCGGGGTTCATCAGGGCGAGCTGGGCGCCGCCCTTGTCGGCCGCCTTGGTGGCCTCCAGCTGGGCGTCGGAGATGACGTCGCCGAGCGGTGACTCGGGGGCCTCGGCGCCGCGGCCCGCGATGTCGGCGGAGATGTGGCCGACGGGACGGTTCGCGACCGGGGCGGCCAGCTTGTTCCAGCGGGCGATCAGTGACGTCATGTCCGCGGCCTTGGGCTGGGTGCGGTTGACGACGTGGTTGACCGCGCCGGGTGCCGTGACGCGCGTGCGGACGATGTCCTGGGTGCGGCGGTCATAGGTCAGCGTGGTGTCGGTGTAGAGCTTGCCGTAGGACGCGGCGGAGGTGACGGTGCGCGGCCGGCCGGAGGGGTCCGGGATGGTGCAGGCGTAGGCCTGGTGGGTGTGGCCGGTGACCAGCGCGTCGACCTTCGGGGTGACGTGCTTGGCGATGTCGGTGATCGGGCCGGAGATCCCGTCGCCGGGCCCGGGGCTGTCGCAGTTGTAGTTGTACGAGGTGGAGGCGGGCAGGCCGCCCTCGTGGATGAGCGCGACGATCGCCTTCACGCCCTGCCGGTCGAGGACCTTGGCGTACTTGTTGATCGTCTCGACCTCGTCATGGAACTTCAGGCCCTTGACGCCGTTGGCACTGACGACGTCCGGGGTGCCCTCCAGGGTCAGGCCGATGAAGCCGATCTTGACGCCCTTGTGCTTCCAGACGGTGTACGGCTTGAGCAGCGGCTTACCGCTCTTCTCGTCCGTGACGTTGGCGGTCAGGTACGGGAAGTCGGCGCCCCGGAACTTCCTGCCCTTCACGTAGCAGCCGTCCTTCGGGTGGCAGCCGCCCTTCTGCAGGCGCGTCAGTTCCGCCCGGCCCTCGTCGAATTCGTGGTTGCCGACAGAGGTGACGTCGAGGCCCAGCTTGTTCATCGCCTCGATGGTCGGCTCGTCGTGGAACAGGCCCGACAGCAGCGGACTGGCGCCGACCAGGTCGCCGGCCGCCGCGGTGACCGAGTAGGGGTGTCCCTTACGGGCCGTGCGCAGCGACTGGGCCAGATACTCGACACCGCCCGCCGCGACGCTCTTCTTGCTGCCGTCCGGCTGGAGCTCCTCGACGGTGCCGGAGGAGCCCTGCGGCGGTTCGAGGTTGCCGTGGAAGTCGTTGAAGGAGAGCAGCTGCACATCGACGGTGCGGCCGGCGCGGGCCCCGTGGCCGGTGTCGGCGCCGGCCGGCAGGGCGGTGACGGTGACCGTGGCGGCCGCGGCCAGTACGGCGGCGCCGATCGTCAATCTGCTGATGGTGCGGCGCCGTTGAGGTCTTGCTGGCATGTGTTCCCCTCCTGGATGGTCCTGAGCGGACGGCAGCATATTGTCAACGCGCGTAGCGCAACAGAGGGAAACGGTGACGTCCTGGTTGCCGGTCAGGGGCGGGAGCGCGGGTGGTGCCCCGCACCGCACCCGGCCGGGTCGTACCCTTCACGCATGACTGACGCTGCACAGGAGATGGGCCGGGTCGGCCGCAGGATCCAGGTGGTCGACGAGATCACGCCGGAGACGGCCGCGGCCGTGGTCGAGCTGATCGAGCGGGCCGCGCGGACGGACGGGCAGCCCGCCGTGTCCGAGCAGGGGCGGCTGCAACTGCGCGGGGGCCGGCGCCCCGGCGTGCGCCATGTACTGGTGTACGCGCACGGGGCCGAGGCCGATGAGCTGGTCGCGTACGGGCAGCTGGAGGACACCGATCCGGTGGAGGCGCCGGCCGCCGAGCTGGTGGTGCACCCGGGGCACCGCGGCCGCGGGCACGGCCGGGCGCTGGGCGGCGAGCTGCTGGAGCAGTCCGGGCGCCGGCTGCGGGTCTGGGCCCACGGCGGGCACCCGGCCGCCCGGCACCTCGCCCAGACCCTGGGGCTGACGATGTTCCGCGAGCTGCGGCAGATGCGGCGCCCGCTGAGGGATCTGGAGCTGCCGGAGCCGGTGCTCCCCGAGGGGGTGTCCGTACGGTCCTTCCAGCCGGGTACCGATGACGCGGCCTGGCTGGAGGTGAACGCGGAGGCCTTTGCGCACCACCCCGAGCAGGGCGCGCTGACCCAGCGCGATCTGGACGACCGCAAGGGCGAGGCGTGGTTCGACCCCAAGGGGTTCTTCCTGGCGGAGAAGGAAGGCCGGCTGGTCGGCTTCCACTGGACCAAGGTGCACGCCGACGAGGGGCTCGGCGAGGTCTATGTGCTCGGGGTGCGGCCTGGCGCCCAGGGCGGTGGCCTGGGCAAGGCGCTGACCTCGATCGGACTGCGTCATCTGGCCGCCGAGGGGCTGCCGACGGCGATGCTCTACGTGGACGCGGACAATGCCGCGGCGGTGAGCGTGTACGAGCGGATGGGGTTCGCCACCCATGAGACGGATCTGATGTACCGATCGGAGACGTGAGATCCGAGACCTGATGCCGGAGGCCTGAGCGTCGAGCCCGCGGGGGCGGGCGCCGGATGAGCGGACGGCGGGGCGGGCCCAAGGTGGTCCGCCCCGTTCCTCATTGCCCGGGTGCGGGGGTGCTGTTGCTCATTGCCGGGGTGCGGGGTGCCGCTGCGCGCGCCACTCGCGCGCCAGCATCGCGTAGATGACCTCGTCGGCCCACTCCCCGTCGAGGAACTCGTTCTCCCGCAGATGGCCCTCCCGGCGCATCCCCAGCCGTTCGAGGAGCCGGGCCGAGGCGGTGTTGCGGCCGTCCAGTTCCGCCTGGATGCGGTGGAGTTGCAGCTCCTCGAAGCCGAGCTTCAGCAGCGCCCGGCCGGCCTCGGTGGCGTAGCCGTGCCCCGCGTGGTCGGGGTGGAAGACATAGCCGATCCCGCCCTGGCGGTGCTCGCGGCTGTTCCAGACGAAGGTGACGTCGCCGACCAGCACGCCGGTGGCCCGGACGACCACGGCGAGCTGGAGGACGTCGCCGGACTCGCGCAGCGTCGTGCGGGTGGTCTTGGCGGTGACCGAGGCCCGGGACCCGGCCTCGTCGAGGGGGCCCCAGTAGAGGTAGCGGCAGACCTCGGGGCGGCGCTGATAGGCGTGGATCGCGGCGAAGTCGTCGAGGGTGACGGGGCGCAGGTCCAGCCGTTCGGTGCGTATCGGGTAGTCGGGGGTGTAGGGCAGCGGCGGCGTCTGGGGCACGGAAGGCAGGGGCACGCGGGCAGCGTACGCAGTGGAGGTTGACAGGTGCAGCCCACTTCCCTCACCCTTTCACTACTTAATTAGTGGAATGCATCAGAGGGGGGCGGCGATGCGGCCGACGGTCAGGGGTGAGGTGGACGGCCGGGCCTCGGGGCGCACCGCCATCGAGGCGATCGGCCTCGGCAAGCGCTACCGCCGTCGTTGGGCGCTGCGCGACTGCACCTTCCGGCTGCCGGCCGGCCGTATCTGCGCCCTGGTCGGGCCGAACGGCGCCGGCAAGAGCACCCTGCTCTCGCTGGCGTCCGGGCTGGCCCGCCCCAGCGAGGGGTCGGTACGGGTGTGCGGCACGGCCCCCGCCACCGCCGCGGTCCGCCCCGTCATCGCCCATCTCGCCCAGGACAGGCCGCTCTACCCCGCCCTGACGGTCGCCGAGACGCTGCGGCTGGGCCGCGCGCTCAACCCCGGCCGCTGGAGCGGGCGGTGCGCCGAGCGGATCCTCCGCGACGACCGGATCCCCCTCGACGCCCGGGTCGCCGCCCTCTCCGGCGGACAGCGCACCCGGCTCGCGCTCGCCCTCGCCTTCGCCAAGCGCCCCGAACTCCTGCTGCTCGACGAGCCGTTGGCCGATCTCGACCCGCTCGTACGGCACCGGATCGCGGCACTGCTGCTGGCCGAGGCGGCCGCGCACGGCACCACCGTCGTGCTGTCCTCGGATCTGCTCGCCGAGCTGGACGGGGTCTGTGACTACCTGCTGGTGCTGGGTGGCGGCCGGGTACGGCTCGCGGGCGAGGTCGATGACGTCATCGGGGCGCACGCCCTGGTGACGGGCCCGCACCGGGGCGCGGGGCTGCCGCCGCAGGTCGCCGCGCACCCGGTCGTCGAGGCCCAGCTGTCCGGGCGGCGCTTCATCGCGGTCGTACGGCGCAACGGCACGGTGGCCGCGGGGCCCTGGGAGACCGCGGAACCGTCTCTGGAGGAACTTCTGCTGGCCTATCTCCGCGCGCCCGACGCGCCCGAGCTGATCGCACCGAGCGCGGAGCCGGTCTCGGCGCCGCTGCGCCGTCGGCCCGGCAACAAGCCCGGCATCCCCGGTATGCCGCGCAACGGACCGCCCCGCCCGGGGGCACTGCCCGGCGGCCGGGCGGAGGTGCCGCGCGGCGCGGCAGGCACACGGCACGACCATCACAGCGGCAAGGGAGCGGCGGCATGACCAGCACGGCACACCTCGGGGCGAGCGGGCGCGGGCGGACCGCGGACGCGCCGGAGCGCTCCCGCACGGCGGGCGGCCGCGGACCGCTGGGCGGCCTGGTCTGGCTGGTGTGGCGCCAGCACCGGCTGGTCCTGGGGGTACTGCTCACCGCGGCGGTCGGCGGCACGGTCTGGTGCGCGATGCTGCGCGGCCGGATGGCCGGGTTCATCGACGCCCACCACATCGCCGGCTGTTCGCAGATCTCCCTCGTGGCGCGCTGCTCGGGCACCCAGCGCGCGGTCACCGCGTTCCGCGACGCCTACAGCTCGTCCATGACCCTCGTCGAGATGGGCCTGGTGCTGCTGCCCGTCCTGATCGGCCTGTTCCTCGGTGCCCCGCTGATCGCCCGTGAGCTGGAGGCCGGCACCCACCAGCTCGTACTGACCCAGTCGGTCGGCCCGGTGCGCTGGCTGGCGGCGAAGGTCGCGCTGCCCGCAGCGATCGTGTTCGCCGCCACCACGCTGCTGTCGGCGGCCTTCACCTGGCTCTGGCAGGTCGGCGGCGACGAGGTGTCCGGCTCCTACTGGTACTCGACCGGCGGCTTCCATTCGCTCGGCCCGGTGCCCGTCGCCTACTCGCTGCTCGGCCTGGCGATCGGCCTGCTGACCGGTCTGCTGCTGCGCCGCACGGTGGTGTCGATGGGCGTCACGCTGGCCGCCACGGCCCTGGTCCAGTACGCGTTCATGCAGCTCAGGCCGTATCTGATGCCGATCGTCACGACCAAGTTCGGGCCTGATCAGCCCACTCAGCTGCCGGACAACGCCTGGCAGGTGGGCCAGGGGTACTACACCTCTTCCGGCGCCCATGTGCCCGACGTGCCGTGCCGGCCCGACCAGGACTTCGCCGGCTGCCTGCGCCGGGAGCACGTGGTCGGCCAGTACATGGACCAGCACCCGGTGACGCACCACTGGCCGCTGGCATGGATCGAGTCCGGGATCGTGCTGGCGCTGGCGGCGGCGCTGGTCGTGATCACCTTCCGGGTGGTGCGACGCCGGTACGGCTGAGGGGGCGGCGGCGGACGGCGGAGGGCGCGGCGGCGCGGCAGGGGGGACGGCGGGCCGGACCGGCCCCGGACCGGCCCGGGGCCGCGGCGGAGATCTCCCGTCCTTTCCTCGGATCTCCCGTCCTTTCCCGCCCCTTGGAGATTTCCCCACTCACCCCGCACGCATTTCCCGCTCCGGCACATTCCGCCCCACTCCCCTTACCCCTGGGAGAAATTCCGGACGGGGAGAGTGAAGAGGAAGCCAGGCAGTCCGGCGGTCAAATGCCGGAAGGCGGCGACCTGTTCGGTGTGCCTCCTGCCGGACGGGGCGGCGGGGGAGCGGTCGCCCGTAAAGCGCCGCGGCGCCGCCCCGCGCGCCCCGCCGGCCGGGTTTCCGGCGCCTGCCACGCCTCCCCGTCCGCGGCCGGAGAATGCGCGCAGGCAAGAAAGCAGGAAACTGCATACGTAAGGGACGGGGAAATCGAGAGGCTCGCACCTCATTCCCATGCGCCGTCGCTTGATCAAAAAGGGTGGGCTATTTCCCGTCTATAATCGGGCGTGTGAAAACGGCTGCGTCGGGGCAGACACCCAGGGCGCGCGGCACCGCAGAGCCCGGCGCCGGGGTCCGGATTCCGGGCGCCGCCGGCCCGTACGCACCGCCCAGGCCCCGGCCGACGGCACCGGAACGGCCGTACGCACACAGAGTCACGGGCGCACACGGGCACCCGCGGAGGCCTGTGCCCGGCGCCCCCGGAATACCCCGGGGAGTAGCACCCCGCTTGCCTGGCCGCCATATCCGCGTTACCGGCGATTCAATGTTGCTTGCGAGCATCACTGAATGCAGCCCGCTGTGCCGAACGCCCCGACTCCCCGGCTCCACGTCGCGCCGCCACTCCTTCCTGACGCGCCTGGAACCCCCGGGACGCGGAAGAATAAGGTCATGAACCAGCAGCCCGGCGCTCAGGCACAGGTCCAGCCCGAGACGTCCACCCCGAAGCCCCCCAAGGCCGCGGCCCCCGCGGCCCAGCCGTCCGTGGGCTCCATCGCCGCGCACCGCCCGCAGGCGGTCCGCGGGACGGTGCCCGGGCTGGAGCCCGACCTCGACGCCGATCCCGATGCGTACGAGGACCGCGGCGTGGTGGGCGTGGACGGCGAGGAACTGCCCGGCGACCGGTTCCTGGACCGCGAGCGCAGCTGGCTGGGCTTCAACGAGCGGGTGCTGGAGCTGGCCGAGGACCCGGCGACCCCACTCCTCGAACGGGCCAACTTCCTTGCGATTTTCGCCAGCAACCTGGACGAGTTCTTCATGGTCCGGGTCGCCGGACTCAAGCGACGGATAGCCACCGGCGTCGCCACCCGCTCCGCGTCCGGACTGCAGCCCCGTGAGGTGCTGGATCTGATCTGGACCCGCTCGCGCGAGCTCATGGCCCGGCATGCCGCCTGCTTCCAGCAGGACATCGCCCCCGAGCTCGCCGACCAGGGCATCCATCTGATCCGCTGGCCCGAGCTGACCGAGAAGGAGCAGGCCCGCCTGTTCACCCTCTTCCGTCAGCAGATCTTCCCGGTGCTCACCCCGCTGGCCGTGGACCCCGCGCACCCCTTCCCGTACATCTCCGGCCTCTCGCTGAATCTGGCCGTCGTCGTACGCAACCCGGTCAGCGGCCACGACCACTTCGCGCGGGTCAAGGTGCCGCCGCTGCTCTCCCGTTTCCTTGAGGCCTCCCCGCAGCGCTACGTCCCCATCGAGGACGTCATCGCCGCCCACCTGGAGGAGCTGTTCCCGGGGATGGAGGTGCGCGCCCACCACATGTTCCGGGTCACCCGCAACGAAGACCTGGAGGTCGAGGAGGACGACGCGGAGAACCTCCTCCAGGCCCTGGAGAAGGAGCTGATGCGGCGGCGCTTCGGCCCGCCGGTCCGTCTGGAGGTCGAGGAGTCCATCGACCCGGGCGTGCTCGATCTGCTCGTCCAGGAGCTGAAGATCTCCGACGCCGAGGTCTACCCGCTGCCCGGCCCGCTGGACCTCACCGGGCTCTTCGGGATCGGCGCGCTGGACCGGCCCGAGCTGAAGTACCCCAAGTTCGTGGCCGGCACCCACCGCGACCTCGCCGAGGTGGAGTCGGCCTCCGCCCCGGACATCTTCGCCGCGCTGCGCGCTCGCGACGTCCTGCTGCACCACCCCTACGACTCCTTCTCCACCTCCGTGCAGGCGTTCCTGGAGCAGGCCGCGGCCGACCCGGACGTCCTCGCGATCAAGCAGACGCTCTACCGCACCTCCGGCGACTCCCCGATCGTCGACGCCCTGATAGACGCCGCGGAATCCGGCAAGCAGGTCCTCGTCCTGGTCGAGATCAAGGCCCGCTTCGACGAACAGGCCAACATCAAGTGGGCGCGGAAGCTGGAGGAGGCCGGCTGCCACGTCGTCTACGGCCTGGTCGGCCTCAAGACGCACTGCAAGCTCTCGCTCGTCGTCCGCCAGGAAGGCGAGATGCTGCGCCGCTATTCCCATGTGGGGACCGGCAATTACCACCCCAAGACGGCCCGGCTCTACGAGGATCTCGGGCTGCTGACCGCCGACCCCCAGGTCGGCGCGGACCTCTCCGATCTCTTCAACCGGCTCTCCGGCTACTCCCGCCGGGAGACCTACCGCCGCCTCCTGGTCGCGCCCAAGTCCCTGCGGGACGGCCTGATACAGCGCATCACCAAGGAGATCGCCCAGCAGCGCGCGGGCCGGCCGGCCTACGTCCGCATCAAGGTCAACTCGATGGTCGACGAGGCCGTCATCGACGCGCTCTACCGCGCCTCGCAGGCCGGCGTGCCGGTCGACATCCTGGTACGCGGCATCTGCGCGCTGCGCCCGGGAGTCCCCGGCCTGAGCGAGAACATCCGCGTCCGCAGCATCCTCGGCCGCTTCCTGGAGCACTCCCGGATCTTCGCGTTCGGCAACGGCGGGGAGCCCGAAGTGTGGCTGGGCAGCGCCGACATGATGCACCGCAATCTCGACCGGCGGATCGAAGCACTGGTACGGGTCGCCGACCCGGCACACCGCGCCGCACTCAACCGGCTGCTGGAGACCGGGACGTCGGACTCCACGTCCTCCTGGCACCTGGGCCCGGACGGCGACTGGACCCGGCACGCGGCGGACGCGGACGGCGCGCCGCTGCGCAACATACAAGAAATGCTCATTGACGCCCGGAGGCGCCGGCGTGGCCCAGCGACATGACCAGCAGACCGGAGGGCCGGCGGGTCTTATCGGCACCGGATACGAGCGCGGCGGGGCGCCCGGAGCCCGCTCCGCAGTGATGGACGGACCCCATGCGGAAGACGGCAGCCCCCATGGCACCTCCCAGGGACCGCTGATGACCTACGGCCTCGGGGAGGACGGCACCCGCGCCGGGCCCGACCTCGGCACCGGGCTCACTGCCCGCACGGCCGAGGAGGTCCTCGCCGGCTATCTGCACCAGCAGGCCGCGGACTTCCTGCGCAGCCTGCGGCTGCACCGCGAGAGCGGTTCGGACGCCGAGGGCGCCGGCGACGCGGCCCGCCTGCTGCGCCGCGCCGCCCGCCGGATCAGCGCCACCCTGCACACCTACCGGCCGCTGACCGACGAGGCCTGGGCCGACCAGCTCCGCTCCGAACTCGGCTGGCTGTCCGGCGCCCTGGCCCGCGAACAGGCCTGCGAGGCCCGCCGCGACCGGCTGATGGCGGCCCTGCAGCGGCTGACGGGCCGGGGGGAACGGCCCGAGCGGCCCGACCGCGCCGGCCCGGACGACCGGGGGGACCAGGCGACCCGCGAGAAGCGGGACCCCCGGGGAAGCCGGCGGGACCGTCCGGCACCGAGCCGCTCCACCGCAGCCGCCGCCTCGCCACCCGTTGCCGCCACCGAGACCGACCCCGACGGCGCACTGGCGGCCGGTGCGGCGCGGGCCGGCGCGCTGCTCGACCGCCAGCTCACCCTCGCCCGCACCCGCGCCCACTCCGCCGCGCTCCAGGCTCTGGGCTCCACCCGCTTCCACGCCGTCGCCGACTCCGTGGCCGTGCTCGCCTCCGAGGCCCCGCTGGCCGGCAAGAACGCCGAACTGCCCGCCGCCGAGGCGCTGCCGCCGCTCGCCGACCAGGCGTACCGGCGGCTGGTGGAGGCGGTGGCCGCGCTGCCGCTGTCCCGCGCCGGCTACCCGTACAACGCCGCCGCGCTCGCCGCCGACCAGCGCCAGGACGCGCCCTGGCACCAGGTCCGGATGCTGGTGCGGACGAGCCGCTACGCCCGGGAGGTGCTCGCGCCGGAGTACGCCGATCACCGGCTGGCGGAAGCGGGCCGGGCGCTGGAGTGGCACCGCGACGCCGCGGAGGCCGCCGCCGCGGCCGCCGCCGCGGCCCGTACCCCCCGCATCGCCCCGGCCACCGCGTACGCCCTCGGCGTGCTGCACGCCGACCAGCGGCACGAGGTGGAGGCGGCCCGCTTCGCCTTCGGCCGGGTGTGGCTGCCGCGCGCGGGGGAGCGGCCGGGCGCGGGGACGGGCGACGTCTCCGGAGGGACGCCGTGACCGGGCGGAAGGGGATGAGGACGTGACGGTGGTGCAGCCGCCGGTACGCGCGGCGGGGTGCGTCCTGTGGCGCCGCGTGGCCTCCGAGGACGGCCTGGAGATCGCGCTCGTCCACCGTCCCAAGTACGACGACTGGTCACACCCCAAAGGCAAGTTGAAGCGCGGCGAGAGCGCCCTGGCCGGGGCGGTGCGCGAGGTGGCGGAGGAGACCGGCATGGACTGCCGGCCCGGCGCGCCGCTGCCCACCTCCTGTTATGTGGCCAACGGCCGTCCCAAGCAGGTCCGTTACTGGGCGGCCGAGGCCCTCGCCGGCGCCTTCACCCCGAGCACCGAGGTCGACCGCATGGAGTGGCTCTCCCCGGCCGCCGCCCGCCGCCGCCTCACCCAGGAACGGGACCGGGAACTGATCCCCGCCCTTCTCGCCGCGCTCGGGTGGCGGGACGGCTGAGCGGAAGACCCGCAACCGCCTGAACGGAGGCTGGCCGCACCACTGTTACGGCGCGGGGGCGGCGCGCCGGAGGCTGCGGAACACCGCGGGGGTGGTCCAGCCGCGCAGCGTCGCGTGAATCGTCGACCGGAAGGTGGCCTCGGCCGTGGCGGCGTCGAGGGCTCCGGCCAGTTCGAGGGTCACCACCCCGTGCAGGGTCACCCAGAGCGACAGCGCGATCAACGTCGCCTCGCCGGCGAGGACGGACTCCGTCACGCCGCGCTCGATCGCCGAGAGCAGCGGCCCGATGGGGTCGCCGGCACCGACCGCCCCCGACGGGTCGAAGGATTGCACCCCACCGAACAACACCGTGTAGAGATGCTGGTGTTCGCGTCCCCATCGACGGTACGCGGCGGCCAACGCGTAGAGGTCGGCGAGCGGCTCCGCGGAGGCCGGCACCGCCGACAGGTCCTGGAACAGACCGGCGACGGCTCGGTTGCGTACCTCGCGGATCAGCTCGTCCTTGCCACCGAACAGCGAGTACACCGCGGTCGTTGACGTCCCGGCGCCGGCAGCCAGCGACCGGACCGTGACCGACTCCCGCGGACGGGTGGCGAGCATCTCGGTCGCGCACGTCACCAGCCGCTCTTTGACGGTCTCGTCGTTCGTTCTCGGCCTACCCACGGCGCACAGCCTACCTTCTTTGATAACGTCGTTTTGAAACAGCGTTCTGAAACTCCGGGGGTACCAGTGCCGAGGTCCGTCATACGTGTTCGTGCTGTCCGCTGGGCTCGTGGCCTGGTGGCGGTCCTGGCCGCCATCGCGGGGCCGGTCGTCCTCTTCCTGGCGCTCCTCGTCCTCACGGACGGGGCGGGCTCGGGGCTCCCCGCAGGGCTGACCACCCTGGGAATCGCGACAGTTGCCGCACTGTGGTGGGGGCGGCGCCGTACCTGGCCGGGGCGGCTCGTGCCGTTCCTGCCGGTGGTCATCGCGGCGGCAGTGACCGCGTCGGTCTGCCTCCCGACCGTGCCCATGACACGGCGGTACCCGCCCGCCCTGCCCTTCGTCGCCACGCAGCACTGGCGACTGGCCACCGGCAGCCGAGTGGCGGTCTACCACTACCCGCCCGCGCCCGCCGGCGCCCGGCACCCCATTCCGCTCGTGTACCTCAACGGCGGGCCGGTCCGCGCCATTTCGGTGCTCGACCACCGGTTCCTTCAGCTCCTGGCACGACAGGGCTACGACGTCTACACCTACGAACAGGCCGGTGGCGGACGAAGCGATCTGCTCCCCATGGGCCAGTACACGATCTCCAGGTCGGTCCGCGACCTCGCCGCCTTCGTCGACCGCCTGGGCAAGGGCAGGCCCGACATCCTCGGATTCTCCTCGGGCGGGGCCGTACTCACCCGAGCTCTGGCCGACCCGCGCGTCGCCGCGCGCCTGCACCGGGCGATCATCGCCGAGCCCGGCCCGATGGACGGCCCCACCGCGCGCCTCACCGGGCACAAGGGCCGGGAATCCGCGCGCGGCCTCGCGCCGGCCATGACCGGACCGCGCTCGACGAGCACCCCCCGGTACGCCGCCGCCTTCGGCCTCATGCGCCTCGGGCTTCTCACCCCCGACAACGGGCTGATCGGACAGGCCGAGGGCGACAACGCGTTCACCGCCGCCGATCTCGGCAGCGACACCGCATCCGCCTACTGCGCACGCGACGCGCACCGCATTCCCGTCGAGGACACCGCACGGAACTTCTCCTTCAGCCCCGCCGCCAGCCTCCGCGTCCAGCAGACGGTCACGGACTCGCCCTCCCTCGCCCCGCGGCTGCGGCACTCCCGGACCCCCGCGATGCTGATGATCGCCGAGTGCTCCTCCCAGGTCCGTCAATGGGAGACCGCCGTCCTCGCCGGTGACCCGGCCATCCGGCGCACGCAGTACATGCCCGGCGTCGGACACCACATGTGGAACGGCCTCGACGACAACAGCGAGCGAGCCGCCGCCGTCATCACCGCATTCCTCCAGGACAAGCCCGCACCCCTGCCGAACTACCCGACCCGCGACGAGATCCCCGCCTTCCTCCGCGCCCACAAGTGACGAGGCACCGCGGCCTCGCCCCTGAGGCGTCACGAGGGCCCTCCCCGGATACGTGGGGAGGGCCCTCGGCTGTGCGTGTGGGGTTCAGATGGACTGGCCCTTGGCGTACTCGACGAAGTGGCTCCACTCCGAGACAGAGAAGGCGAGAGCGGGGCCGTTCGGGTCCTTGCTGTCCCGAACCGGCACGACACCGTGGGTCGCCGCGTGCTCCGGTGCCCACTCGATGCACTGTCCGCCGTTTTCGCTGTACGAGGATTTGACCCATCGGGGGGATTCGGTCACGGGGTGCCCCTTCGCAACTCATTGATCATGGCTACGGATTCCGCCTGAGAGCGGGCGTCCGCCTGTAGCTGATGGTAGGCCGTCAGTATGGGCAGCACCGAGGTGCTTTCTCGCTCCAGATGGCCCCGTTGCGACGACTCTGCGTACGACATGAGCGAGCGGTCCGGCAGCGTCAGCACCGTGATCGGCAAGCTGAATGGTCGGCGCTCCCCCATATCGAATGGGGCGACATGGAGCACAGTGTTCGGCAGCTCGGCGAACTCGACCAACCGCGCCAACTGGGCTTCCATGACGGCCGGTCCGCCGATGGGCCGACGGAGGCAGCTCTCGTCCAGCACCACGAAGACCAGCGGCGGGGGAGTACGGACCAACTTCGCCTGCCGTTCCTCTATGAGCGACACGCGTTCGTCCGCCTGTTCGGGCGTGATCGCTCCGCGCTTGACGTCGCTCCCGGCGAGCACGGATGCGTACTCCGGGGTCTGGAGCAGGCCGTGGACGACGCCCACTTCGTACAGCCGGATCTCCGCTGCCCGGCCCTCGTGACTGACGTACTCCGGGAAGCCCTCCAACAGGCTGCCGTGCCGGATCTCGCGCCACTGACGCTCGAAGGTGTCCACGGTGCCTTCGGTGCCGAACGCGCGGTCGGCACTGCGCGAAAAGCGCAAAGTCGGGGGCTTGCGACCAGTTTCGACCGCTGACACGTGCGTACTGGAATACCCCAGCCGCTCGGCAAGCTCATCCTGCGTCCAGCCGCGTGCCTCCCGGGAGCTGCGTAAGCGCGCCCCGAACGCTTCGCGAGGGCTATGGTCCGGCGTCAACTCCTTGCGATTCAACGGGCTTTCACCAACGCTTCCTCCTCCTTTGACAGGTTGAACACCTTTTGACTCTAGGTCACGCTGAACCGCGCCGGTAGTGGAATGACTACAGAGAGGAGCGGACGTTGCCCGGGAAGCGCACTCCCCCCGAAGGCCGTACTGCTCGGCACCGCACCGACGCGGGCGAGCCGGCAGGCGCAACAGCCGGAGCCGGCGACCAATCGGTGCACGAGCGGACGGCCGACAACGACAGCGAGGCGTTGACGCACCTTCGCGCACGGATGCATCAGGACTACGCGCGGCGGCAGCAGTACGGACCGCTGGGGCGGACGCTGTGAGCTGTGCCAAGTGCCGGACGCTGCGGGCCGAATTGGCGGATGCCGAACGCAGCGGTGACAAGACGAAGGCCGTTGACTGCCGCGTGTTGCTGCGGCGGCATCCCCAGCACGACGGAGTGCCGGTGGAGAGGGGAGCAGTGGATTCCCCGGCTTCAGACCGTCCCCGAGCCCAACCGGGCCGGGACCCACAAGAGAAGGAGGTCGCGCAATGATCGCGCTCACCGACAAGACCGAGACCATCACTCGCCCATGGGGTGCCGGTCGGCTCGCGCCGTACCCGACCACCGTTCGCCGCCCGCACGCCACGGTCGCCATCGACCCCGCCACACAGCTCGGCGTCTTCCGCGACCGTGCCGGCAACGTGGTCGAGATGGGCAAGCACGGCACCAGCTCCGGTACCGAGACCTCCACGACCACGAATTCGGACTCGCAGCACGACCAAGGCCACGACCAGGACAGCACGCAGGACTGATGACCGTGACCGAGGAGAGGCCGGTTCTCGTGGTCACCGAGGCGGACGATGTCACCGCCGACATGGTGATCACCGAACTCAACCGGCGAGATGTGCCGGTGGTCAGGGTCAACCCCTCCGACATCGGTGCGGGCCTGACGGTCTCGGCCCGGTTCGGTACCCGCCCGGCCCCCGTGGCCGGGCGGGTGCGCACCCCGTCGCGAACCGCTGACCTGACTCACGTACGGGCGGTGTACTGGCGCCGTCCCCATTGGCCCACGTTCCCCGACCTGAGTGAGGACGATGCGCGGTTCGCGGCTGCGCAGGTTCGCTACGGGCTCGGAGGCACCCTCTACGCTCTCGGCGGCGCTCTCGACGGCCCGTTGTGGGTCAATCACCCGCTCCACAATGCCGCTGCCGACTACAAGCCCGCACAACTTGCCATCGCTCAGCGGCTCGGCCTCACCGTGCCGCCCACGCTCGTGACCAACGAGCCGAGCGAAGCGAGGGAGTTCATCGCCGCCCACGGCCAGGTGATCTACAAGACGCTGCGGTGGACCCCGTACGAGCGGGACGGAGTCCCGGTGACGGGATGGGCGGACCCGGTCACGGCTGCCGAGATCGATGACAGCGTGCGCGTGGCACCGCACCTGTTCCAGGCCCGCGTGCACAAGGTCGCCGACGTGCGGGTGCTGGTGGTCGGCCGGCAGGCGTTCGCCGTACGCATCGACTCCGGCCTTCTGGACTGGCGCAAGGACTACTCCGCGCTCTCCTACGCCGTGACGGACCTGCCCGCCCGCATGAACACGGCACTTCTGGCCCACCTGGATCACTTCGGGTTGGTATCCGGGAGCTTTGACCTCGCCATGGACCAGGACGGGAACTACTGGTGGCTGGAGCTGAATCCGAACGGCCAATGGGGGTGGCTGGAGGGACGGACCGGACTCGACATGTCCGCCGCATTCGCTGACCTGCTGACACAAGGGAAAACCCATGACTGATACCGCGCCGGAGCGGCGTGCCCTCGCCGATCGACTGGAGAAGTCCGGAGTCCTCACCACTCCTGAATGGCGAGCCGCGGTGGAGGCCGTACCACGTGAGCTGTTCCTTCACCCTGGAGTGTTCCTGCCCGTGGAGGGCGGGCGGTGGCGGCCGGTTACCGCGGTCGGGTCCGATCCGGCCGAGTGGGCAAAGATCGTCTACAGCGACCGGTCCCTGACCACACAGCTCGACGGACACCTGACCGCCGACCAGATCAGTGATCTCGTAACGGGCTCTCCCACGTCGTCCTCCACCACCCCGTTCACCGTGGTGGACATGGTCGAGCGCTTGGAGGTCGAAGCCGCACACCGCGTGCTGGAGATCGGCACCGGTACCGGTTACTCCTCGGCCCTGATGTGTCACCGACTCGGCGAAGACAAGGTGACGACGGTGGAAGTCGACCCCGCCGTGTCGGCCCGCGCGGACGCCGCGTTGGAGACGGCCGGATTCGAGACGTGGACCGTGACCGGTGACGGGCTCCTCGGCCACCCCCGCCGCGCCCCGTACGACCGTGTCATCGCCACCTGTGCCGTCCGCCGTATCCCCTACACCTGGGTCAGGCAGACCAAGCCGGGTGGCATCGTCCTGGCCACTGTCGGCGGCACCTGGGGCCACGGCACGGGTCTGGCCCGCGTAGTCGTGGGTGAGGACGGCACTGCCGAGGGGAGGATCACCGGCCGTTCCTCCTTTATGCAGGCACGGTCCCAGGCCGCACCACCGGTCTCCGGGGATCTGTCCGCCCGCACGGCCTACGCCGACAGCGAGCGACAGGCAGAGGTCCCGCCCACCCTGCTGGAAGAGTGGATGCCTGCCTTCCTCGCCCAGCTCGCTGCGCCGGGCGCACAGTTCGTCCGCGCTGCGACGCGCGAAGGCGCCCCGCTCCGGTACCTCTTCGATCCCGAACGCGAGTCCTTTGCCGAGTTCACCGCGGTCGGCGATGCCTGGACGGTCCGCCAGGGCGGCCCCGTGGCGCTGTGGGACGTCGTCGAACGGGATCTGACCTTGCCGTTTAACCTCGCCGCTGTTTGTGTTCCTTGATCGTCTCGGCTCGCTTGACGGTCTTCCCTACGGGCTGCGGCCGGGTCTTGTGCTTGTTGCGGCTACCGGGCGGGCGTCCTGGGCCGGGCCTGCTCGGTTTCGGTGCGGCTGCGGGACGGGCCGCTTTCCGGCGGAGGTTGCGAAACCCCCGTCGGACACGGGCCGGGGACAGGTGTTCGTTTTTCGCGGGCCGTTCCCAGGGGCGGCGCAGGTCCTCGGCGAGCGGTCGGGCGAGGCGGAGCTGGGTGTGCGCGGCGATGATCAGCCAGGTCCATAGGTCGGCTGCCTCGGAGTGGCGTACATGCGGGGCGGTCCAGCCGAGCGTTTGCTTGATCATTCTGAAGGTGTGCTCGATGTCGAATCGGCGCAGGAATGCCTGCCACCACCGGTCCACCGTGTCAGCGTCGGTGCCGGTGGTCGAGGCCCACAGCCACACCGGCTTCGGCGCCGCCTCGCCGGGTAGGCGCTCGACGCTCAATCGGATC
>NZ_SDIG01000191.1:0-11609 GCF_004122755.1 Streptomyces sp. TM32 | reverse complement strand
GCTACACGTAACGTGCCCCCTCCTCCCCTGCCCTTGTCCCTGCCACCTGCCCGCCTGCCCGCCTACGCCGGCCGGCGAGCTCAGCAAGCCCTGAACGTGAACTGCAGAGAAGGCTCCCCCTCACGGCACCACCTTGCTGATCGCAACCAACTATGCTCCCCTGAAGGTGAGTTGAACCATCAGGTTGGGGGCCGCGTGGGGGACTTACGCACGGAACGGTGGCGCCGCTACGGACACGATCGCGTGTACGTGAACCGCGTAGCGGATTCGGCTGCAGTGGCCTGGTACGACTGCAGAACAGGAAAGATCAACATCCTGGACGAGAGCTATCGCGACGAAGCCTTGTCAGCCCTGGCACCGTTCCTGACATCCGAGCCGGAAGCCACACCCGTGGCGGACCCGCAAAGCCTCCCCGCTCCCCCCGCGGCCGCCACTCCGTCATCGAGCCAAGACCTGGCCACGAACGAGCCGGGAGCCTCACTACGGCGCCGGATCGAAGAGGTCGAACCGAGCCCTCTCCTGCGCACGCTCAGGCGGTGGTTCAGGCTGGACGCCGAATTACGCCCATGGCAGACCGGCCTCAAGGGCGAGCGCATCGCGGGCAAGAGTCTGAACCGGCTACGGCGCGACGGGTGGTACGTCCTGCATTCGGTGGAGCTACCAAGCGGCGCCGACATCGACCACGTGGCCATCGGCCCACCCGGTGTCTTCACCATCAACACCAAGCACCACAGAGGCAGCAGGATCTGGCTCGGCGATCACGCCGCCATGGTCAACGGCCAGTCGACCCCATACGTCCGGAACAGCCTCTTCGAGGCGCGGAGAGCGGCACGGTTACTGACCCACACCTGCGGCTTCCCGGTGGCGGTCCACCCCGTACTGGCCGTGGTCGGCGCCGCTACGGTGACCGTCCGGGCGACGGCGCCCTCGGTACGCCTGATCGACGGCACCCACGCGGCCCGCGAACTGTCCGGGCTCTCCCCCGTCCTCACCCCGCCCGACATCGAGCGCATCTATGCCGCCGCGCGCGAGGGAGACACATGGCTGGCCCCGTCGAGAAAACCCGACCACACGTGAGGGCCCGGCGAAGCCCGACCGCGGACACCCACCGCACAGCACTCAACCACCTGGACCGGCCGCAAAACGGCGGGCTCAACCGCAACTGATCCCAACTGACCGGGACAGGCACGAGCCCCGAGCGACCACTCCCCCATAAACGCCAGAAGCCCCAGGCCACCACCGGCCCGGGGCTTCGTCCCTGTTCACGCTCAGAGCCCCCTGTCGGATTCGAACCGACGACCTTCGCTTTACAAGTGGGATTGGGTCCTTGCCGGGTGGTGTCCAGCCTTGCTGAGCGGTGACGTTCTTGCTGGTCAGCGTCGGGAGGGGTGAGCCGTGGTCCTTGTGTGTGCGGCTCATGCCGCCCTGTCCGCTCACGCATTGCTCACGCAAGGTTTGGCAGATCGACTGGTTCGTAGGCTGTGATGCAGAAGGGCCTTGAGGGGTGAGGCGGCTCAGGAGGTCAGCACCCTCATGGCAAGCACAGATCCGTCAGGATTCACCGAGACTGGCCCACGCCACCTGCTGTCCCATGTATCGAGGGGCCAGGCATCTCGTCGGGCGTAGACCTCGCGGCGATAGCGTTCCACTCTGCCTCCTTCAAGATGGCGGAAGAGGTCTTCCGCGACGCCGGAGAACGCCTCAACGCGTGTTCGGTTCAGCCGGAAGACGTGGTCTGTGCCGACGAACTGAATTCCGAGAAGCTGCTCACGGGCGTCTTGCACGCTGCCTGTGGCTGCGTGCGCGAAGCCGGTGAAGTGACGGCTGCCCTGCCGCTTGGTCAGGTACTGGACAGTTGCCTGACCGTCACCGGCAAAGGCGGTTAGCCCGGCGGCTTCCGTTCGCGCGAGGACGTGTTTGAACCATTCACTGCGCTCGGGCGTGATGTGGAAGCCGGGCTCCTTCTCCGGAGTGTTGTTGCCTTCCGTCGGCCGCTGGATGCCCGGGAAGAAGTTTTCGTCCTCGACGAAATGGTCCACGTTCCTCACGGTATTTCCCGTTGAGTGGTTCAACAGCCCGTCTCGTCCGGCAGCGCGCAGGGCGTGGACGGTCAGGGGGCCGTCCATCGGGAGCTCCGTGCTGAATACCAGGCTAGGCGTCTCGTTCCACGACCCGATGTGTACTGCTTCCACATGGGCTGAAGCAGAGGCGAGTTGATCGTGAGATGTCGTGGCGTTGCTGTGGTTGCCCTTGGACTCGATCGGGAAGACCCGTGACGGCTCACCGGGCTTCCAGACCTCGGCGAAGAACCGTGGACGGTATCGGTAGCCGGCTCGGGGCCCCTTGTCCCTGCTGGTCAGAGCCCAGCCCGCCCGCAGGGCTGTGTCGGCTGGAACGATCGAAACGACGTGCTGCGGGTAGCGACGATTTAAGATCTGCTTGGCCAGCGAGAGAGCGAAGCCGATCCCGAGTTCGTCTGACTGGAGCGCCTTGTAGTAGTCCGCCGTCTCCCGGCCCTCGGCCGAGAGCCTCATGTACGCGCCCGAATCCCCGGTCAGGGCTTGGTTGTACTTCAGGCTTCCCCAGTGCTCGGCGAGGCCCCGACCTGCTCCCCGCCGGGCGAGAGTGACTGCTCGGGCCAGAGTATGGAGCGCAGTCCAAGGGGCTAGTCGGAAGGAGCTGACTTCCTTCGTGGCTAGGGCCTGGAGCATCGGCTTGCGTCGTAGGGCGTCGAGTTCCTTCTCCTTCCTCTTTCCGTCCTCTTCGGCGCCCGCCGCGTCGACGCTGCCGACGAGCGCGATGCTGGAGTGAGTCGCGACGTTCGACGGCTTCGACAGATCTGTCAGTACGGCTGCTGCGTTCTTCAACTTGTTCCCCCTGATGGATCGCACCAGTGCTGCAGGACAAGGTCACAGCTCAATACGGCTAAGGTGCTTCGGGCTGTGATCCGGCAAGGTCGTTCAGGACCGCGTTGACCACGGGCCAGCACATGTTCAGCGTGTCCCGGTCGGGAGCGTGAGCTTCGCGGATTTCAGCGCGAGGATGGACGAAATTGCGGTACTTGCGTAGCTCGTGGCAGAAGCGCTCGACGTCGGCGCCGATCCAGCCTGCGTCGTGGCAGGTCTTGATCAGGGTGTCCAGACTTACTCTGTCCGGAGACATCCGGCCGAGCAGTGAAGCGTTGCGCTCCTGGACCACATGAACGAGGACGCCTTCAAGAAGGCTGCCGAGCATGATGATGGCGGCCACGTGAGCCCCGTTGGCGTAGCAGGTCCGGGCCTCGTCCAATCGGTGCTGGAGGAGACTCGCCATGTCCTTGTCGTTGATGAGATCGGTCATGGCTGCTTTGAGTTCGACCGGCCCTTGGCTACCTGGGTAGTTGAGAGAGGGGTCGCAAGCTACGAGACGGGGCCGCCCACCGGGGTTCTCCAAGCGGGCTCCCTCGTGCACGAGGAAGGCGTTGACGGCGGAGACGACGGCAGGGAGCTGCTCGGGCTCGTCGAAATATTCGCGTGGGTCGGCGAGGCGAAGCAGAACCTTTTCCAGGTCGGATGGGTGCTCCCGACGCTCGGAGAGCCGGGCGAGCGTCCACTCCTTGCGGTACTCGCCGTCGTACTCCGGAACCCTCTGCCAGCCGGCGTGCTCCAGGAAGCGCGCGATCTCGAAGCCCTTCCGGTAATAGAGGTGCTCGTCGCCGCAGATGACGCGGGCCAGTTCCTCCAGGGTGTTGCCGTCCAGGATGCCGATGGGGGATTGCGGGGTCATGCTGTGCCTTCCGTGCTGTCGTTGGTCGCTTCGACTTCTGTCGTGTCGAGGGCGGCGACCGGAGCGGTCGCGCCGTGATGGTCAGGAGATTCCGCGGGGTCCTCAGCCAGCCCTTCGTCGGAGGAGAGGTCGAGCGGAGTCCATTGCATGCCGGAAGAAGCAGGACCCGACGGCGGCTCGTCATCGGCGGTGCGGAAAGCGGCCGGATGAATGCCCAGCCGATTCAGCTCCTCCCACAGGCCGGACAGGGCATGGTCGGGGTCGAAGCGGAACTCGCTCTCTGGAAGGCGCCAGAACGTCCAGCCCACCCGCTGAAGTTCACGGTCACGCTGCTCGTCGTGCCGGATCTGCTCAGGTGTCGTGTGGTACCGGTCACCGTCACACTCCACGGCCAGACGCCCGCGAGCGCCTACGACCACGAGGTCGATGCGTTTGCTTCCGGCCGGGCACTGCGGGATGACGTGATATCCGCGAGCCTTCAAGCGCAAGTAGACGTGCTGCTCGAAGAGCGACTCGAACGGCTTCTGTGGGACCTCGGCGGATACCTCTCCTATGTCGTCGGAGTCGGCAAGTGCGGCCGGAGGGTTTTCCATGTAGGCAAGGAGGTTGAGGCGCAGGTCCCCCTGCTTGAGGCGGTCCGGTGGAACTGAGTAGAAGAGTCGCATCTGGTCCTGGGCTCGGGACGCAGCGACGTTATAAGCCTGTCGCTCGCTGCGCGCACCGCCCGCGACGCGTGGTGGATCGCTGGCGACCATCGACAGCAGAATGACGTGCCGCTCATCTCCCTGGAACGACGCCGGGTTGCCTACACGGATCTTGTGGCGCTCGCGTACTGGGGCCGGAATGCGCGTGTTGATCAGCTGTTCAAGGAGCTTGACCTGCCCGATCGGTCCCTGGAGAGTGATGACCCCCATGGTCTTGTCCCGGTAGGCAGGGTCTTCCACGAGCTGGGCCAGACACTCGACGACGGCCTCGGCTTCCTTCGGGTTGCGGAGCCGGCTGTCGCGCCCCTGGGCTATGGCTCCATCGACGAAGTGGGTCACGAGAGGGTTGAGACGCTCACCGCCGTACTGGCGCAACGGCTGAAGTTTGTCGTTGTAGAAGGTCTGCGATGACCAGCCGATGATCTCGGGCATACACCGGAAGTGCTCCTCCAATCGGATCACCTTCGGGAAGAAGGTGGACAGCAACTGGTAGAGGTTGGTCGCGGGGCCGTAGAGCGTGCGCAGCATCGGCGGCATATCCGGCAGGTGGGAGACGAGCCGATCGTGGATCGCCTGTGTGCGGCCCATGCCGCTGACCGGGGGCGCGCACTGCTTGTCGTCCCCGACAACGATCACGCGCGGAGCGAGCCACAGCAGGAACAGGGCGTCCATTCCTGCCTGACTGGCCTCGTCGACGATGACCACGTCGAACGCGTCCCGCTGGGGACGTACCGTCTCGGCGACTTGTGAGATGGGCATGACCCACGCGGGTACCGCTCCCTGCGCCGTCTTCATGGCGTCGTGGGCTGCAGCACGGTAGCGGCCCGCGTTGCGGCCCTTTCCCTTACCGTACGAGGCCATGTGGTTGCGGTACGCCTGAAGGGCGGACCGCTGCTCCTGAGTCATACGCTCAAGGCAATGCAACCGGCCCCAAGTGGCGGCAAGTTCGCCGGTCAGCGACTCCAGGTTCCCTTCACACTGGGACAGCTCGCCTTCAAGGTGACGTTCGCGCCCATGTGATCGCTGACGACGCACGAAGGCAGAAGCGGCTCCCCAGGCCCACGCCTCGGCCAGTGAGTCCAGCCGAGCTTCCCACGCAGGGTTGTCGGGGTTCTGCGCCAGATCGTCGGCGAGCAGAGGGTGCGCCGCACGAACGCCGCCCAGAAGCACATCACATCGGCGCCGGCGATGCTCACGCCGATGCGCTTCCCGCAATGCGTCGAGTTCCTTGGCGTAGCGGTCGGTGTCTCGCTCCCGGACTGCCTGGGCTGCGGCCAGTGATTCCGCGGCGGGACGAGAGCCTTCAACCGGGGTGCGGAGTTGCTCTTCCCACCCAGCAAGCCGGGTGGTGGCCTCGTCTGCGGTCCGGCGGCTGGAGAGAGCGGATAGCGCGTTGATGAACTCCTGCCACGCTGTACGTGATGTGAGAGGGATGTGCAGACCGTGACGCACGAGCAGTCCGTCGATGCGTTCACGGGACGCTCCGAACGCGTCGATGTGCGTCAGGCGGGCGTGGGCCTCAGACAGTGCGGCCACACGGAGCTCAGTCCGTCCTTCAGGAATCGGGGCTCCGGCTTGGGCCCAGCGTTCGGCGAGCGTGGCAACCGTGGAGTGGGCGCTCAGGTGGGCGAGGACAGCCTCGACGTCCTCCAGCGTTTCGGGTGAGTGGCCACTGACGGTGCACGTGTCCAGAAGATCCTGAGCGGCTTTCTGCGCCTTCGCAACGCGGAAGCTGCCGCGAGCGCGCAGCTTGCCGCCCGAGACGAGATGCTCACGCAAGGCGATTCCTCTTGCAAGCATTTCATCGGCTCGGTCGGCGGGGAGCTTCTCAGGCAGGTGGACGCGCTTCATGCCTTGCCCGTCCACCTGTCGCCTGATGGCGTCGAGCTGGGCTTCCGCGTCGGAAACCCGCTGCCATAGCGTGAGGCCGTCGCGGGAGAGCCTGTCGGATAGGGCCTTGGTGATCCACTTGTCCGTATCCCACTGCCTGGCCGACGGTGGCACGCCGAGGTGATGGAGAGCCGTGCGGCAGTCATCCGCGAGCGAGGTGAGTTCGTCGGTGACGGAGGCGTCGAGCCGGGCGAGTTCATCGCGGATGGCAGCCTCCTCGGCGGACAGACCGTCATTGGCGACGCAACTGGCCGCGAGTGCATCGGCCAGGACTTCCGGGGAGGGGAGAGAGGCCGGATCAGGCAGAGTGCCCTCTGCGCGTAGCTCGGCGGCACCGTCGCGCACCAGACTGAGCAGTTCCACGGCCTGCGCGGGAGACAGTGGCGGAACAGAGGCGGCCTGCCCTTGGTCCGGAACCAGGCCGATCCAGGAGTAGCGCTCGGTGCCATCGATGACGCGCTGGACGATTGCGGCCAGGGTGCCGGAGTATCCCGGAGCGATTTCCGGGTGCCGATAGACCTCTGCCTCCCGCACCGCGATCACTTGCTCCGTGAGCGCGCTGATCCTGCCCCGCACCTCTTCCCGGCGTGCCGAAAGCCGACGGATCTCATCCCGTAGCTGTTCGGGGTCGCTCGTGGCGACCTGGTCGGTCAGGGAGTTGATCGTGCGTTCCAGCTCGTCCGCCCCGTCCTGGCGTACCGAGCTGAGCAGGAGCACGCACAGGTCACGCACAGCGGGAGGGAGTTTGTCCCGTAGCACTGTTAGAGCTTGGTCGCGGGCGCTGGTCACCAGAACTCTCTGCCCTTGGGCAAGCAAGGCGGAGACCAAATTCGCGATCGTGTGCGTCTTGCCGGTGCCCGGCGGTCCCTGCACCACCACGCCCGTGTCGTGTTCCAGCCGTCGCAGCACACTGCGTTGCCGCTCGTTCGTCTTTCCGGGGAAGAGCGGGTCGTCCCCGAAAAGCGGCGGGATCTCGCGGTCGTTCCAGCTCGCACGTTCCTCGGAGTTCAGGGGCAGCACCAGCTGTGCCAGCCCCAAGGGTGCATGCCCTTCGGAAGCTACGCTGTCCGCGATCCGGTCGTAGAAGCTCAACAGGGCGTTGCGGTCCCGTGGACGTAGTACGAGCGCCGGAGCGTAGGTGAGGCGCGCGCCTGGCTCGGGCTCGCGTGGCGGCTGCCATTCGGCGCTGAACGAAACCGGTCGCTGCAGTGCCCGGTCCTGCCACTGGGTCAGCTGCTCCAGGACCTCCTGACCGAGCAGATGCAGTGACTGGGCGGCGATATCCTCCGCGAGTGCAGCCGAACGCTCGGAGGCCCAGCCGTCATCGGTGTCTAGGAACGCTTGGTCCTCAAGCCGCACGGCTCCTTCGGCCGTCAGCCGGACCACGAGCCGGGCAGTCTTACGGTCTACAGATGTCTCCACCCGGTGGGTGAGTACGTGGCGATGCACGGCGTCACCGCGCGGGTCTCTCCAAGTCAAGAGGCCAGCAGCCAAAACAAGTTCGAGTTGATCGTCCTGCTGGGTCAACTTCTGGTGCCAGTGGTAGACCTGCTCGTAGAGCTCCCGAAGAGCCCGTTCCGCACGCTCCCGCTCCGCCCAACGTCGCCACCGTGTGAGCCAAGGACCGTAGGCCCGCAACACTTCAGCCGCTTCCTCCCGGCGGACGGTGCGATCCCCCGCTTCTTCCTCCCGCTGCTGCGGGCTATCGCCGGTGCGCGCGAGCTCCTGCCCCGGACCCTCGATGGCGAGCGTCGGATCACCGCCGTCCGCGTCCTGGCACTGCTCAGCGGACACCCACCCCTCCAACACTTCAGGTGGGGGCGGTGGCGCGGTTTGTGGTACGTGGTCGAGAGTGAGCAACAGCCCATCGGGCCGGTCCGACGGACGGTGCACGGAGGCCGGCAGGTCGGCCAGCCACAGGCGCTCCCGTGAACGGCGGTCATCACGTAGACGGTTATGGCTGCTTTGTACGACCTCTTTGAGGAAACCGATCAGACCAGTGGTCTGTCCAATGACGTCAGGATCGCTAGCGGCACGGCGCGACACGTTCACCTGTCCCCCTTTGGTGCTGGTGGCGAACGCTCCAGGATGAGGGTGCCGGCCAGGAGGGGCAACGCATCCCGGGAGAATGGCGAGATATACGCGTAGTGCGGGCTTGATGTACGCGGTGTAACAGCTTCGGTCCATCAACCGGCTTCCCAGTGAGTAAGCCGCGGGCCGCTGACCTGGGGCTCTGCGCGGAGCGGGTGACGGGAATCGAAACCGCGCTCTGAGCTTGAGAATCACCGGGGCTTGCGATGCGCGCATCGTTCTGACCTGTGCAAATGCCCCCGGAGGGTGAAGGGAGCGTGTCCTGCTGCGACCATTTTTCACCGCTGTTGACCGTCATCAAGGGCACGGATGGGGCGCAGTCGTGGGGGAGTGCCTGCAAGGCTCATTTCCCCTGTGGGATGCCGCCGCGGCGTACGATTCCCTGGTCTCGCGGCGACGGTGATTGCAAGTGCGAGTTGATCGTGACTGGCGACGCGTCACGGGCCGAACTCGACGGATCCAAGACGGTGGCCGGCAGGGAAGGTTGTCTACCGGGTCGAGGGCGGTCGCGCGGACATCCGTGGCCTCGCTGACCTGAGGAGTACAGGGCCCTTCTTTAGACATTGGTTCGTCGATGCCGCAGGCGGTGGGCAGCAGGGCTGAGGCGGCGAGAGTCACCTCCAGAGCGGCGTGATTCCCCCCAAGGCACCTGGCCGCCCTTGTCGGCGTGCAAATGACTGCGCTGCTGTGGGCCGGGCGCGGGCGCTCCGCAGCGCGATCCCCGTGAACGCGGTCGTTTCCTGCGATTGGCACGGCAGAGTAGTGAACCCGCATGCGGTCAACTGTGGGGGGATAAACCGGCGCGAATGGCGAGGTGGTCCTGGAGCTCCCGGTGGCGGAACTGGTAGGCGTGTCCGGCAGACCGCAGAATTCCCACCTCATGGCACGTGTGGAGAAAGGAGCTGAGCCGCCATGGAAGATCTCGGCGTGTGCACAGCAGTAGCGCAAGGTAACGGACCGATGCGGCGGGAGCTGCGAACGCGAGCGAGAAGGCGACGCTGACGGACAGCCACTGAGGACTCCAACCCCCCAGGGCACCTGCTGCCGTACAAGCGCCAGTGAAGACGACTGCTGTTATGACAAGAGAGGTGGTGTCCGCGCGCACCGGGTCGCGCGGGTCGGTGACGGGTTCACCGTTCTGCACCAGAAGCCAGCCGCCGAGCTCGCCCGTAATCCCCGTGGCCGCGCTCACACCGATCAGCAGACCTAACTGGAGGCCGGAGATGAATCCGGAAAAGATACCGGCCAGGGTCGTGAGCAGGATCGTGACGATGAGCACACCAGTCAGGTCCGCCCGCCCCCGGCGAGTCCTGATCTGGCGGACATTGATGCGGCGCGGGGACGGCCAGGCCCCGAACCACGGAAAGCTGACGACAACAGCAAATACCGGACAGGCGAAGATCAAAGCCGCAAGGAGTACTTCCTTCCAGGAATGGCCAGTCAGCCGCTCCAACACTGCTGTCGTTGCAGCCCCCACCAGGCTCATGGCGACGCCGAGCACTTTCTGTGCGTACGGGGCCCGGCGCGGCCCTGCTGCTGGCCACAGTTCATGCAGGACAAGGTCCGTGGACGACATGACCCGGCCAGCAACCGCACGCCTGGTGCTGTTGCCGTGGAGATAGCAGGCTAGGTATGCAAGATGGTGCTGGGCACGGTCCGGCGTCATGCGGTGGAGCGGCCCACGGGAAGCAGACGCGAGCGAAGCAGGGATGTAACGCTCCAGAAGGTGTTCATAGATGCTGCCGCTCGTCGCAAGGGCGAGTAGATCGCGCGGGGAGCGGCAGTACTCACCGGCTGGAGTGCGTTCCTGGTAAACGCGCACGGCCAGGGCCAGACGCCACGGTGTGTCGAGCGCCCTCTGCAGTTCGGGCACGGCGGTAGATGCTGACCTGGGGAAGAGGGCATCGAGCACCGGCTGCCAGCGCTCTTGCCCTATCGCGCTGTCGGCAACACGGTGCTCCAGGTACGCGCGAGCCCCCTCCGCGGTGACCTGAGCGAGCTGGATACGGGTCACGGTACGTGCATGCACGTCCTGAAGGGTGAGGGACTCGTACTGTGGCCAGCGGCAGGCCAGGACAACAGGCGCGCGCTCTGTCCCCCGCTGAAATGCGTTGATTTCTGTCAAGAGGGCGGCAGCACGCGAGGCATGACCAAGAGTCGGCCCGGGATCCATCTCATCGAGCCCGTCAATGACCGGCACCACCAGATGAGCTTGCAGCAGCAAGTCCGCATCCCCGGGCCGCAGCCGCCACACATCGGCAAGTTCTGTCCGCAGCCATGCGGTGATGCTGCCACCGGGCCATGATGGCGCGGAAAGCCTCAGTGGGACCGCCTCTCCCGCCTGCCGGGAACCGGCCAGCCTCAGGACCAACGCCACCGCTGTGACGGACTTGCCGGTCCCGGCGTCCTGCGATAGCCCCACATGCGCTGTGCCCGTGATAACCAAGCGTCCTGGACTGAGTTGCCGGTAGAAGTCAGAGATCGTCTCCAGCCTGCCCGCAGAAGGAGGGGCCGCGACATGGCCGTGCGCGCTCGCGGTGAACTCAAGATCGATTAGGCATGACAGATCGCCCCCTATGAGCTCAGAGAAGTGGACCTGTTCGATACGCACCACCTGCCGAGCCAACTCGCACGCTAGCTGTTCGGGTTCAGGTACCGCGTTGGATCGCAGCGCAAGCAGCAGCGCCACCAGGGCGGCCGCACCGCCGAGGACGCTCGCCATCGGATCCGCTGTGTCCCAGCCGCCGCGTAACGCAACCACAACAAGCCACACCAACACGGCACCGACCGCCGCCCCTGCTGCCGCACGCGTCCAGCGTCCCCCAGCGTTCATACTCGCCATTGTGACGCGTTCGCACAGGCGCTGGGGTCATATCCGAACAAGAGCGTTCGGGCATGAAACATCTAGCATGGCCTAGGCAATGCAGAAGCCCAGTCGTGGAGTTTTAGCTATCAAACTGACCCTTAGTCTTCGGAGTGGCTGACGGGAATCGAAACCGCGCTCTGTTTATGGGAATCAGGGCGCTTTCGCGCGCCTAATGTCTCCCTTGCCAGGGAAGGAACTCCGATCTCATCAAGCCCAGGGCACATTACGTACGTCACCCACCCACCCACCGGGGGCATTTGCACAGGTCAGAACGATGCGCGCATCGCAAGCCC
>NZ_SDIG01000190.1:0-11650 GCF_004122755.1 Streptomyces sp. TM32 | reverse complement strand
GGGAATGCCCTCGGGGGCGGGGAGTTAGGGGCGCCGGCGCATGTGTCCTGAGTCTTGTGGCCTGAGGCTTGTGGTTTGTGGCTGGTGTGTGGCTTGCCATTTGGGGCTGGGGCTGGGCGGCTGGGCGGCTGAGTGCGAACTCGGCTGATGTGGCATGGGAGTTGGGTGACCTGCCGTCTTGGCTGCGACGCGGGCGGGGCGCGGACGGTTGCCGTGCGTGGGACGTCGGGTGCGGCGGCACGTACGCGGGAGCATCGTTCACTCACGTGGGGTAGTTCGGTCGCCGGAGGGGATCTTTTTTCCATCTTCCGTTTTGTGGATGGCGGATACAGGGAGCAGGTTTTCTTGTGAACTCGCTGTATTCCACTGGATGGTGAGTGTGATTCAGGCCACAGAGGCAGTGATCGGGCCGGTGCTAGGTTCCGTTGGCAGCAAGTCCGTATTGCTGGTGGCAAAAAAACGGAGGTTTGCAATGACAGAGCAGTCCGAGCAGACACCCACGGAATACATTCCGCCCATGCTCGTCGAGGTCGGCGAGTTCACCGAGGACACGTTGGGCAACTGGCACGGCACGTCGCCCGACTGGTTCTTCAACTACTACTGGTAAATCATCCGCCAGAAGTAACTGACCGACGGGGGAACCGGGCCTGCCTGTGCGGAGCCCGGTCTCCTTCTCCATTCATGAGGGCTCTGGCCCGCCGCGGCGTCGAGGCACCGGGTGCTTCCCGCCGACGCGCGCTCCGGCCAGGGAGCCGGCGGGGGGATGGCGAAGTTGAGTGCTGGGTTTGTGGTCCTGCCGGACACCGCCGACGGCGCGGAGATCCGGGCGCTCGTACCGTTCGCACATGCCCGAGTGATCGCGCATGCCTCCGGGCGGCCGTGGCTGGTCGGCGAGTGGTCCCACGATCATCAGGTGAGGGTGGCCGCGGCGGGCCCGGTACGGCTGGCCGTACTCGGCACGTGCCCGGTCACCGACGACGGGCTGGCGCGGATTGCCGCCCGTATCTCCCGGCTGTCCGAGGTGGACCGGGCCGTTCCCGCGCTGCTGGGGTCCTGCCACATCGTGGCGTCGGTGGACGGACACGTCCGTTTCCAGGGCAGCGCCTCCGGGCTGCGTCGCGTCTTCCACACCCGGGTGAACGGGGTGCGGGTCGCCGCGGACCGGTCCGATGTGCTCGCGGCGATGACCGGTGCCGGGGTGGACGAGGAAACGCTGGCGCTGCACGTCGCCTGCGGCTTGCAGGTGCCGTTTCCGGCCAACGCGCGCAGTGCGTGGTCGGGCATCAGCACGCTCGCCCCGGAGAACTGTCTGCTGTGGGACGGCGACCGGGACCGGGAAGCGGTGTGGTGGCGTCCGCCCGAGCCGGACCGGTCGCTGAGGGACGGGGCGGCGGGGGTGTGCGAGGCCCTGACCGCCGTATTGGACCGAAGAGCCCCCCATGACGGCCGGTTGAGTGCGGATCTGTCCGGCGGGCTGGATTCGACCTCGCTGTGTTTTCTGGCCGCCCGGCACACCCCGGAGCTGCTGACCTTCCGTTGGGGCGAGGCCGACGCGGGCAACGACGACGCGGTCTACGCCGGGCAGGCGTCGCGGTTGCTCGACCGTGCCGAGCACCTGGTCGTGCCGCAGCACGAACTCCCCGAGATCTTCGCCGACCCGGCCCGCGCGGTGTCCGCCGAGGAGCCCCTCTCGCTGACGCGTGCGACGGCCCGGATCCGCCGGGGCGCCCGGCTGCTCGCGGACCGCGGCTCCCGCCGGCATCTGGCCGGCCACGGCGGCGACGAGCTGTTCTCCCCGATGCCGTCCTATCTGCACCAGTTGATGCGCCGTCATCCAATGACGGCGCTGAAGCACGTACGGGCGCACTGTGCGTTGAAGCGCTGGCCGCTGAAGGCGACGCTCGCCGAGCTCGCGCAGCCGGGGAGTCTCCCCGCGTGGTGGCGGGAGCAGGCCGGTCTGCTGACCGCGCCCCGGCCGCCGCTGCGGCGGCCGGCGCTGGGCTGGGGCCTGGGGCCCGTACGGGCGGCGCCATGGATGACCCCCGAGGGCGTCGAGCTGGCGCGGGAGGCACTGCGCCGGGCCGCCGAGCGCGCGCGGCCCCTCGCCGAGGACCTCGCCATCCACACCATGGTGCTCATGATCCGTTCGAACACGGCCAGTTACCGGTTGCTGGCGCGGCTGTACGCCGAATCCGGTGTGGAGCTGGACATGCCGTATCTGGACGACGCCGTCCTCGACGCGGTGCTCCGGGTACCGGCGCACGAGCACGCCGGACCGTGGCGGTACAAGCCCCTGCTGGCCGACGCGATGCAGGGCATCGTGCCGGACGGCATCCGGGCGCGGTCCACGAAGGGCGAGTTCGGCGAGGACATCAGAAGGGGGCTGCGGCGCAACCTGCCCGCCATCCTGGACCTCTTCGCCGATTCCGAGCTGGCGGCCCGCGGCCTGATCGACACCGACGCGCTCCGGCTGCGGCTGGGCCGGCCGCAGGCGGACAACACCACCGCCCAGGCGCTGGAGAGCCTGCTCGGCTGCGAGACCTGGCTGCGCACCACTTCCGGCCCCGGCACCACCCCCCGTTCCGGCAACGGCACCGTCCCCTCGGAGGTCTGATCCGTATGCGGCTCCATCCCGACGTCTCCATGACGGACACCGACGACGGCACGGTGCTGCTGCATCAGCGCACCGGCCGCTACTGGCAGCTCAACGTCACCGGCAGCCGCGTACTGCACCGCCTGCTGGACGGGGACACCCCCGAGAGCATCGCCGACGGCCTCGCCGCCGCGCACGGCATCGACCCGCGGCGGGCGCGGCAGGACGTCGGCGCCGTGCTGGAGCAACTGCGCACCGCCGAGCTGACGGTGGCCTCATGAGCCAGTCCATGGCGCTGGACCAGCGGGCCCGGCTCCCGCTGTCGCGCCGCCTGCTGCCGCTGCTGGCCGTCGGCGCCGCCCGGCCGCTCGCCCGTCTCAAGCCCGCCCGGCTGCGCGCCGTGCTCGAATTCGCCCGCCGCGGTGCGGCTCCGGCCGGTGCCGGGCAGGCGCAGCGGGCGCGCGACCAGGTCGTTTCGGTGAGCCTGCGCTGTGCGGGGCAGAACTGTCTGCAGCGTTCGCTCGCCACCGCGCTGCTGTGCCGGGCCCGCGGGGTGTGGCCGACGTGGTGCACCGGCGTCCGCACCCACCCCTTCGCCGCCCACGCCTGGGTCGAGGCCGACGGCCGGCCGATCGGCGAGCCGCACCCCGAGGGCTATTACAAGCCGCTGCTGACCGTCCCGCCCCGCACCGGAGCCGGCGCCGGGGACCGCTGAGCGCCGGCGGCCGCCGATGCCGTCGGCGGCCGCCCGGACGTACCCGTTCCGTCCGCAACGATCGATCGAAGGGCTGATCACGTGCACCCTCTCCCTCTCCCCCGGCAGGAAGTGGCCGCCCGATGACCACCATGGACACGGACGGAGCGCCCCCGCCCGCGGCCGGTGCCCTCCGCCTCGTCGAGAGCCGCACCACCCGTCCCACGACGGTGGACTTCGCGGAGTATGTGCGGGCGATGTCCGTCCACTGCCCGTATCTGGCCCCCTCCGTGGAGCACGGGCTGACGGGGTGGACGGTGTACGAGGCGGCCGGGGAAGCTCCGGAGGTCGAGGCGGAGGTGTTCCACGCCGGGGCGCGGGCCGCGGAGTGGGTCCGGACCCGGATGAACGGGCCCCGCGGTGCGCTGGTCTGCGAGAACATCGCGGTCGTCGGCGCCGGCCGGGAGGTGCTGGCGTGGCCGCACTGGGCCCTGAAGAACCTCTACGGCCCCGTGGGCGTGATGTTCGGCAAGTTCCCGGTGGGCGATCAGGTCACCGACCACCGCGGCCGCCTCGTCCCGGAGCCGCCGGTCTCCTTCCTGGCCGTGCGGGTCGCCGTACGGGCCCGCGATCCGCTGTTCCTGAGCCGGACGCCGGACCTCGCCGCCGTCGTGGCCGAGGCGGCGGACGACGGCCGGGACGTCTTCGCGGAGGTCTCGCGCGAGTGGAAGGACGTGAAGCTGTGGGCACAGCGCCGGCTGCCGCGGCGGTAGAGGGCAGGGAAGAGGGCCCCGGCCGGGCAGCCTTCCCGCGCCGACAGCGGCGCCGGACCCCGGTGAGGAGGAGCGGCGAGCCCGGGTTCGAATCACGAACACTGTCCCGAAAGCGGCTGATGTCCGCAGAAGCAGCAGGTCAGGGCAGCTGGAACAGCACACAAGGCACGCAGAACCAGATCTCTCGGGTCTCACGTGGCGAAATTTCGACGTTGCGATTGAGTGAATGTCTCGTTCTTCTGGTGCAGCAGCACCCAAAACTGGTTACAGTTCTGGTTACAGCCGCGGCTCGCGCAGTGCGCCACACGATCTTATGCAGGCTGTTGGTTCCGCGGGAACAGGCTGGTCGGGCACAGTTCGGACAGCTAGGCAGGTGAAGGGGTGAGCGGTCGCCATGTATCCGGGACGCGAGGTCTTCCTCCATGCACCACTTGTCTATGTGACAGCTGAAATCACCCTTTCCTATGAGCCACGGGTCAACCAGCCCGCAGTTCGCGACGCATTCGCCGAGGGTGTCCGGCAGAGATTTCCGCTGCTTCAGCAGGAACGCGCACTCGCCGTGAAGCTGGAGGAGGTCGACGAAGACATTCCTCCGCAGGTGTTGCCTGCCATCCGCGCTTTCACTGCCGACTCCGAGGCTTCCGCGCTGCTCAAGGCCAGCGCCCTGACCGTGGATACGACCGCCTACGCCCAGTTCGAGAATTTCGACGCCTTGCTCAGAGTGGCACTGACGGCGCTGGCGGAAAGCGTTCCGGGTGCCATGGTCCGCCGGGTCGGCGTCCGCTATGTGAATGAGATTCGGGTGCCGGGAGAGACCACTGCGGACCCTGATTGGCCGAAATGGGTGTCCGAGTCCCTGCTGGCGGGACAGGGGCTGCTGCCGAGCGGTCATGCGGCAGGCTCCATGGGCCATGTTCTCTTCCATCTCAAGGACGACTATTGGACCGGATTCCGCTATGGCGATGTCATCGGGACCACCATCGTCGACCGAGACGTAGCGGTACGGCGGAAGAAAAGCGCGGAGCCGGAAAACAGCAGGTTTTTCGCTCTCGACATCGACAGTTTCTGGGATCCAAGTGAACCCGTGAAGTTTGATCCGGATCAGATTGCACAGATTTGCGATCGGCTCCATCGTCCGGCCGGCGAACTGTTCCAGGCATCGATCACGGAGCGTGCAAGAAAACACTTCAGGGGGGATTCACATGAATGACCCGAGGTCAAGAGGGCGCATCGACTTAGACGTCTTGCGGGCAGTGGCGGACAGCATCCGGCCACGCGCCGAGTGGGCTGCGGAACAACAGAGTTACACCAGCTACCAGGCCCTGGACGCGCAGTGGCGCGAAGACAGCCAGCGGCTGCGCATGCGCCACCGGCGCCTTGAGCGGGGGCGCCAGGACCACCGCAGAAAGTGGCTGCAGGAGAAGCGACAGGAACTGGCCCGCTCCCTGTCGGTCGCGGACATGCTCCGCGAACTCTCGACGGAGCAGGGCCTCTCATGGGTAGCAATGTCCCGGATGCTCAGCGTGAGTGTCCCGGCGTTGCGAAAGTGGCGCAGAGCCGGCGGTGTGACTCCTGAGAACAGAGATAATCTCGCCGGACTGGTCGCCTTTCTCCGGATTCTCGGCGAAGCGGGGGTGGCAGATCCTGCTCAGTGGATCACGCTTCCCGTACTTGACGGGTACACCGTAACTCCGCTCGATCTCTATACGCCTCTCACCGCAGTGGATTTGCTTGAACTGGGCGCGGGAGACGAACAACCGGCTACTCTGTTGGAGCGACTGCTGCCCGAGTGGCGCAGTACCCACAAGAGTGAGTACGACGTATTCATTGCCGAGGACGGAAGGCCATCGCTCCGGCCTCGCGGTTGACGGAGGCGTGCATGGCGGAACAGCTCGACCAGATTCCATGCATCGGCGAGCTGTACGCCTACAGGGGCGTCCCCGATGTAGACGAGGACGCCCCTCCCCTATGCCTTCCGTGGCATCAGGGCGATATCTTCGAAAACGTCAACTTACCGGGCCTGGAAAGCACGATGGGCATGCTTTTCCTGCATCCCTGCACCATGCGCAAGCGCGCGGCCCTCGTGGATCAGGTCACCATGATCGCGATCGAGGAGTTCAGCAGCAAGAAGGTGTTGGACGGCGCCGATGCATGGGAGCGGCATTGGAAGAGCAGGTATTCGGTGATGCCGCTTGCCAACTTGCGGAACCGTGCAGAGCGCGGCGGTACACATATTGCCGACTTCTCCCGGCTCGCCACCGTCCCCTCTTCGGAATTGAACCGGAGTAAGCGAATAGCCGCCCTGACGGATGCCGGCCGGCTGCATCTCCTCCAGCGCTCGTTTCATCACTTCTCCCGAGTCGTCGTCCCGCTCGGTGATCTTCGGTCCGGGATGCGGGGAGTGAACAGGGAGATCGAGCTCCAGCACGACTGGGTCGAGGCGGCATGCGATGCGTGCAAGGAGTGGACGGACGACAGCGTGACGCGGGCGGAACGGGACTTCGATGAGTACCTGACCGCTGAAGACCGTCGTCAGCGACTGTCCGACATCCAACAGGAGACGGACATCGTGTGCGAAGTGATGAAGGAGATCGAGAGCCGCTACAAGTCCTAGGGACTAGCGGCGTCCCCCCGCCGCCGTCCTCAGCGGCCGGCGGCGGCCGGTGGGGGTACGGACTCGCCCTCCTCCTCGTGCTCGACGGCTTCGTCCACCGCCTCGGGGGGCATCGCGAGGTGCACGGCGGTGTAGTGGATGACGAGGCTGAAGACGATCACGATGACCAGGTCCCACCAGGCGGGGAGGGCGCGGGTGCCGCCGTAGCGGCCGAAGCGGCCGATGAGGACCATGCCGCCGAGCCAGGGCCAGACCCAGGCGGCCGATCGTCCACGCAGGCCGATGCGTTCGGCCGCCGGGACGACGCGGCGGTTGACCGCGAAGACGGCGAAGCCGAGCAGGGCGGCGGTCCCGAGTTTCCAGTCCGCCTCGTAACCGGACCAGTAGAAGATCAAGTTGGCGAAGACGAACCCTGCGGGGGCCATGGCCGTCCCGCGGGGCAGCCGGTAGGGGCGGTTGCGGCCGCCGTCGCGCAGGCGCAGGGCGTGCAGGGACACCGGCGCGAACGCGTACATGATGGCCGCTGCCGAGGTGACCAGGCCGACCAGGGCCTGCCAGCTGGGGAACGGCAGGAAGGCGAGCTCGCCGACCACGAAGGCGAGGAGGGTCGAGACGACGGGCACGCGGCTGCGGCCGATCTGGGCGAGGGGTCGGGGCAGCACCCGCTCGCGTCCCATGGCGTACGAGAGTCGGGCGGCACCGGCCATGTAGACCAGTCCGGTGCCGGCCGGGGAGATCACGGCGTCCACGTAGAGGATGGTCGCCAGCCAGCCGGCCCCGACGGCGGTGGCGAGGGTGGCGTAGGGGCCGAAGTTGCCCTTGCCCACCGGGTTGTCCCAGCTGTGGGTGAGGGCGGCGGGGTCCAGGGCGGCGATGAAGGCGATCTGCAGCAGGAGGTAGAGCCCGGTGCCGATCGCCATGGCCACGATCACCGCCCGGGAGACGTCGCGCTGTGGATTGCGTGCCTCACCGGCCAGCTGAATGGCCTGCTCGAAGCCCAGCAGCGCGAACACCACTCCGGCGGGCAGCGCCGCGAAGACGCCGTGCGCCCCGTGCGGTGCGAAGCCGCCGCCCGCGGTGAAGTTCGATCCGTGGAAGGCCAGCGCCATCAGCACCGCCACGGTCAGCAGCGGTACCGCGGTCTTCACCACGGCGGTCACCGAGTTGATCCCGGACAGCAGCCGTACGCCGAGGACGTTGATGAGGGTGAAGAGCAGCATGAAGACGGTCCCGACGACCAGGCCCGCGGCGGTGAGGGTGCCGTTCGGGTGCAGCAGGTGCAACCGGTCGCGGACCCAGCCGATGCGGTCCAGGTACGAGAGGGTGGCCTCGACCTCGATCGGCGCGATCAGGACCGATCGCAGCCAGGACATCCAGCCCGCCGTGAAACCCACCAGCGGGCCGAAGGCGAAGAACGGGAAACGGGCGGTGCCGCCGGCGATGGGGTAGGTGGCGCCCAGCTCCGCGTGGGCCAGCGCGAGCACGGCGAGCATCGCCGAGGCGAGCACCCAGGAGATCAACGAGGCCGGGCCGGCGATGACGGCGGTGGTGAGGGCGCCCAGCAGCCAGCCGGACCCGATGATCGAGCCCAGGGAGATGAACATCAGCCCCCAGAACCCGACCGCCCGGCGCAGGTGGCGGGTTCCAGCGGCGCCGGCACTCCCGGCCGCGGCCGGCCTCGTCACGCGCGCTCCTGGTTCACGCCACCATCTTGGGGCCGGGAGTCGGGCCTGACGGGACCGACGCGCTGAGTGTCACTTCGTGTACTGCGCGTGAGGGAGGGGGCGGGGGCCTGCGCGTTCCGGCCTACGGCGGCGTCCGCGGGGGCGGGTGTCTGCCGTGGCGCCCGCAGCCGTCACCGCGGTCGTCGGTCGCCGTCGGCCACCGGCCGCACGGGCGGTGAGGTGTGTACGGCGCCGTTGTGGGACGGCGGGTGCGTGTGGAACAGCGTGGCGTACAGGCCGCGATGGGCCAGGAGTTGGGCGTGCGTGCCGGCCTCCACCAGGCGCCCCCGGTCCAGGACCAGGATGCGGTCGGCGTCCGCGGCGAGGTCCAGATCGTGCGTGATCACGATGGTGGTGCGGCCCGCGGCGAGCCGCCGTAGTGGCGCGACGATGCGCTGGGTGGCCAACGTGTCCAGGCCGGTGGTGGGCTCGTCCAGGATGAGCACGGGGGCATCGCGCAGCATGGCCCGCGCGATCGCGACGCGCTGGAGTTGGCCGCCGGAGAGCCGGGAGGTGCCGGGCGCGATGACGGTGTCGTAGCCGTCGGGGAGGGCGGCGATGAACACCTCGGCGTCGGCCGCCCGGGCGGCGCGGACGACATCACCGTGGGTCACGTCGTTGCGCCCGCAGGCGATGTTCTCCTCCACGGTGTCGTGCAGGACGAGGGTCTCCTGGGGCAGCAGCGTGATGTTGCGGCGGAGCCGATCGAGCGGCATCCGGTTCACGGGGATGCCGTCGAGCCGGATGCTGCCGGCGTCCGGGTCGTAGAACCGCAGCAGCAGGGAGGCGAGCGTCGACTTGCCCGCTCCGCTGGGGCCGGTGATGACCACCAGTTCCCCGGGCACCGCGCTGAACGAGAAGTCCTTCAGGGCCTCCTCCGTACCGCCCGGATAACGGAAGTGCACCCGGCACGCTTCCACCGCGCCGACCGCGCGGCTCGGCGCGGGGACGACGACGGCGGCGTCCGGGTCGGAGACGGCGGGCCGGGCGTCGAGGATCTCCAGCAGCCGCTCGGATCCGGCGGTCGCTTCGGTGACCGTCAGCCCGAGCTGGCCGAGGTCGCGGATCGGCGGGTAGAGGTAGCCGATGAAGGCGGCGAAGGCCAGCAGCTGCCCGAGCGTCATCCGCCCCGCGGAGATCTCCCATGCCCCCAGGCCGATGATCGCCAGGACGCACAGCGTTTCCAGGACCTCGACGATCTGCTCGTACAGCTCGTTGAGGCGGGCGCTGGTCACCGACGCCCGCAGCCAGCTGCGGGCCTCGCGGCGGAGCCGCTGCTGCTCGTCGTACTGCCGGTTGTAGGCCTGCGTCAGGACGACGTTGACCAGGCCTTCCTCGACCACCGAGGTGATGGCGCCGTCCGCCGCGCGCTCCCGGCGGGACACCTCCTTGACCCGGCCGGTGAAGCGGCGCGTGGCGATCCAGAAGAGCGGGGCCAGGGCGAAGGTGACCAGGGCCATGTCCCAGCGCAGCCAGAACGCGGCGCCGGCGTAGAAGATGACGCCGAAGACGGCCGTGGCCGCCTGGACCAGGCCGGTGACCACCAGCTGCTCGATGGCGTCCACGTCGCCGGTCAGCCGCTCGACCAGGTCACCGCGGCGATTGCGCTGGAAGAAGTGCGGCGGCAGCTTTTGGAGATGGGCGAAGACGCGGGCCCGCAGCCGCATCACGAAGCGCTCGGCTGTCCAGGCGGCGAGCGAGTTGCCCAGATACCCCACCACCCCGCCGGCGACGGCCACGCCCAGCCACAGCGCGGCCGGTCCCCAGAAGGCGCTGACCGAGCCCTTCTGCAGAGCGTTGTCGGTGAGTTCGGCGAAAACCAGGATGGCCACGGTCTCCGCGAGCGCGGCCACGATGGCGCAGAGACAGATGAGGACGATCCAGCGCCGGTCGCCGCGGGTCAGCGGCCAGAAGCGCCGCACCGATTCCTTGAACCCCACCCGCCTCGTACGGATCGGGGCGTCGGCCACCAGGCCGGCCCGGAGGACCCGTTCCCTACCGGTGCCCGGGGACGGCTGGGCCGTGCGCCGCGGGTCTGCCGCGGGGAGAGGGGAGGGAGCGACGGGCTCCCTCGACAACGACGAACCCCGTCCAACGGGTGGTGCTTCAGCGCCTCGTTGAGGCGACGCTGCACGGCGCTCCGCGCGCCGGCGCGAGCTGCGGAGGTGCATGGTCGCTACTCACATCGTCGGTGCTCGGGGGTTGCCGGGACCGGGAGAGGCCCGTCAAACCAACGAGGCGGACCCGCGCGGTACGCGAGCCTGCCTCGGACTCAGGTTTTTGAGTCAGTAGCCACGACGCCTGCGCAGATACCTGCGTCCACGCCTCCGGCGACGCCGGCGGTTGTGGTCATGGTCGCAATCGTGGTCGTGGTCGCGGTTACGCCTTCTGGGGAAGACATTCCGGAAGCTCATTCTCGCCTCCTAGGACTTGTTCCTTGTTGTCGAACCGTTACCGGTGACGACAACTCCCAAGCTACGACGCTTACCTGTCTCCAACAACCCGATTTGCGTGAAAATTCAGATATACACCAATATTCTTCGCAAACGTGACAAAGGGTGCTGGCCAGTCACTCTCCGGATGCCGTGCCCCGCGCCCCGGCCGCGGACGCTGCGTGGGCTTCGGCACCCGCGGCGTAGGGGCGCGGTGTACGGGCGGCGGTGTGCAGGGCCGTCGCGGCGGAGGCCGGTGGCGGTGGGGAGGGCGACGGCGGCTCAGACGGCGTGCCGGGCCCCGTCCAGGACGGCGACGGGCGGGGCCGGTCGCTCGCGGGGCCCGGCGCCCCGGCGACGTCCTCCGCGGCGCCGCTGACGGGGTCGTGAGCGGCGCCGCGTGGTACGTCGGCGGTGGTCAGGTCGCGCTGAGCGCCACCGTCGGATGCAGCCGGGAGGCACGGACGGCCGGATACAGGCCGGCGACGACGCCGATCAGCAGGGTGGCGCCGAGTCCGCCCGCCAGGGACCAGGGCGGCACGACCGCGGTCCACCCCTGGGCACGGGCGAAGGCCACCGTGGCGGCGGCGCCGAGGGCCGCGCCCACCAACCCGCCGAGCGCCGACAACAGCAGGGACTCGGTGAGGAACTGGAGCCGGATCGATCCTCTGGTCGCGCCGAGGGCGCGGCGCAGTCCGATCTCCTGGCGGCGCTCCAGTACCGAGATCACCATGGTGTTGGCCACCCCCACCCCGCCGACGAGCAGCGCCACCGCCACCGGCCTCCGCCGCGACGGCCCTGCACACCGCCGCCCGTACAC
>NZ_SDIG01000189.1:0-11725 GCF_004122755.1 Streptomyces sp. TM32 | reverse complement strand
GGCGCCGCAAAGCGCAACGGCGAGCAACACCCACGGCGGGACAGCCGACAGCGTGGGAAGCAAAGCCGAGCGCAGGCGCAACGGCGGGTCAGCCGACAACGTGGGAAGAAGGCCGCATCAGCGGCAACGGTGCACCCATGACCGCATACGGCGTAGGCGCGCTCGGGAAGAGGACGCGGCGGGCCAGGTCGTGGTAGCCGAGGGAGCGGTAGAGGCGGCGGGCGGGGCTCTCGGTGTCGATGGCCGAGAGGATGGAGCGCGGTTCGTGGGCCTCGTCGGTGAGGCGGGTGAGCAGTGCCCGGCCGATGCCGCGGTGCTGGTAGGCGGGGTGGACGTGCAGCTCGGTGATGGTGAAGGAGTCGTCGAGCCAGTGGTCGAGGGAGGCGCTGCGGAGGTAGGGCTCGACGACCGTGGACCACCAGTGGGCGCGGTCGTTGGGCATGCCGTAGACGAAGCCGATCAGCCGGCCGTCGGGGGTGGTGGCACCGAGGGCGCGGGCGCCGGTGCAGCCGAAGTGCCGCAGCACGATGTGCCGGCGGACAGCGATCTCCTCGTCGCTCAGGCCGAAGGCGAGCGCCTGGACGGCCAGCGCGTCGTCCACGCGGGCAGCGAGATCAAGGGGGCCGACCGCGACGTCATCCATGCCCGGAGCGTACAAGGCCTCGGGCGGGAACAGTACGCCGAGATCAGAACAGCACGCTCATGAACGCGCCGACCTCCTCGAAGCCCACCCTGCGGTAGGAGGCGCGGGCCGCGGTGTTGAAGTCGTTGACGTAGAGGCTGACGACGGGGGCGACGTCGCGCAGGGCGTAGCGCAGCACGGCAGCCATGCCGGTCTCGGACAGGCCCTTGCCGCGGTGGGCCGGGTCGACCCAGACGCCCTGGATCTGACACGCCCGCTGGGTGGCGGCGCCGATCTCGGCCTTGAAGATGACCTTGCCGCCCTCGATCCGGGCGAACGAGCGGCCGGCGCCGACGAGTTCGGCGACCCGGGCCTGGTAGAGGAGTCCGCCGTCGCCGGCCATCGGGGAGATGCCGACCTCCTCGGTGAACATGGCCACGCACGCGGGCATGATCAGGTCCATCTCGTTCTTGCGGATCCGCCGGACGTCCGGGTCGGGGGCGATCTCGGCGGACGGTGCGGTGGTGACCATCAGGGGCTGGTGGGCACGGATTTCCCGGGCCGGACCCCAGTAGGGCTCCAGAAGCGACCACAGCTCGGCGGTGGGGCCCGCGGGGCCGACGATGGACGAGCAGCGGCGGCCCTGGCGGCGGGCGCGTTCGGCGAAGCCGCGGACGGCCTCGGAGGTGGCGCAGACCGGGACGAGGTTGGCGCCGGCGTAGCAGAGCGACTCCAGGCGGCCGCCGACGTACCAGCCCCACATCTCCCCGCCCAGCCGCCAGGGGTCGAGGCCGGCGATCTGGACACGAGCGGCGACAAAGGCATTGGCGACCGGATCGCGGTCCAGGACCGCGAGGGCGTCGTCGAGCTCCCCGGGCTCGAGGACCTTGATGGCAGTGGTCGTCAGCACGTGTCGGACAGCCTCACCGTTACGGGCCTGGGAGGCCAGGCGGGAGCAGGTCCTGGCACTTTACCTCGCGCCTGCGGGGAGCACCCGGCCCCGGCGGGACGGATTGTTCCGGGCGGCCGGGAGCCCCGCGGCCCGGTGCGGGCGGCGGGGCTCGGCGGCTGCGGGCGGCGGTCTCAGCCGGCGGCGGAGACGACCGGGGCGCCGGAGGCGACGCCGTCCGCCTCCATCTGTGCGGCGATCTTCAGCGCCTCTTCGATGAGGGTCTCGACGATCTTCGACTCGGGGACGGTCTTGATGACCTCACCCTTGACGAAGATCTGGCCCTTGCCGTTGCCGGAGGCGACGCCGAGGTCGGCCTCGCGGGCCTCGCCGGGGCCGTTGACGACGCAGCCCATGACGGCGACGCGCAGCGGCACCTCCATGCCGTCCAGGCCCGCGGTGACCTCGTCGGCGAGCTTGTAGACATCTACCTGGGCGCGGCCGCAGGACGGGCAGGAGACGATCTCCAGGCGGCGCTGGCGGAGGTTGAGCGACTCCAGGATGGAGATGCCGACCTTGACCTCTTCGGCGGGCGGCGCGGAGAGCGAGACGCGGATGGTGTCGCCGATGCCCTCGCTGAGCAGGGCGCCGAAGGCGACGGCCGACTTGATGGTGCCCTGGAAGGCGGGGCCGGCCTCCGTGACGCCGAGGTGGAGGGGGTAGTCGCACTGGGCGGCGAGCTGGCGGTAGGCGTTGACCATCACGACCGGGTCGTTGTGCTTGACCGAGATCTTGATGTCGCGGAAGCCGTGCTCCTCGAAGAGGGACGCTTCCCACAGCGCGGACTCGACGAGCGCCTCGGGGGTGGCCTTGCCGTACTTCTGCAGCAGGCGGCGGTCCAGGGAGCCGGCGTTGACGCCGATCCGGATCGGGGTGCCGGCGTCGGAGGCCGCCTTGGCGATCTCCTTGACCTTGTCGTCGAACTGCTTGATGTTGCCGGGGTTGACGCGGACCGCGGCGCAGCCGGCGTCGATCGCGGCGAAGACGTACTTCGGCTGGAAGTGGATGTCCGCGATGACCGGAATCTGGGACTTCCGGGCGATCACGGGCAGCGCGTCGGCGTCGTCCTGCGTCGGGCAGGCGACCCGGACGATCTGGCAGCCGGAGGCCGTCAGCTCGGCGATCTGCTGCAGCGTCGCGCCGATGTCGGACGTGCGTGTGGTCGTCATCGACTGCACCGAGACCGGTGCGTCTCCGCCCACGGCGACCGTCCCGACCTGGATCTTGCGGCTGACCCGGCGGTCGGCAAGCTTGGTCGGTACGTCCGGCATTCCCAGTGAAATGGCAGTCATCTGGCGAGCAACCCCAAGGTGTGGATCAAGGCCCCGCAGCGGCGGGCTCCGGCCTTCGAGGTTACGGCACGGTGGTTGCTATGAGCACATCGCGCCCCTGTGGTGCCACGAAAGGAGACGGCCGGACACCTCCAAACGCCACGGAGGTGTCCGGCCGCCGGCCAAACGTGCTTTCTAGGTCAGCTTCACCGGATTCACCACGTCGGCGACGAGCACCAGCAGGGTGAAGCAGATGAAGATCCCCGCGACGACGTAGGCGACCGGCATCAGCTTGGCGACGTCGAAGGGGCCGGGGTCGGGACGCCGGACGATCTTGGCGAAGGCACGCCGGATCGACTCCCACACGGCCCCGGCGATGTGTCCGCCGTCCAGCGGCAGCAGCGGCAGCATGTTGAACAGGAACAGCGAGAGGTTGAAGCCGGCGACCAGGAAGAGCATGGTCGCCACCCGCTGCTCCGGCGGGATGTGCAGGGAGAAGACCTCGCCGCCGACCCGGGCCGCGCCGACCACGCCCATCGGGGAGTCCTGCTTGCGCTCACCGCCGTTGAAGGCCGCGTTCCACAGGTCCGGGACCTTGCCGGGCAGGTTCACCAACGAGGAGACGCCCTGCTCGACCATGTTGCCCATGCGGTCGACGGACTGCCCGAACGACTGCTGGACCACGCCGCTGGCCGGGGTGAAGCCGAGGAATCCGGCGCTCACGAACTGGCCGGGCACATAGCCGCCGTGGCCGTCGGTCTTGGCGACCTTGTTCTCGATCAGGTCGGCGTGCAGGGTCGTGCGGGCGCCGTGCCGCTCGACGACGAGGGTGGCGGGCCCGGTGGTGTCGCGGATCTGCTGCTGGAGGGCGCCCCAGTCCGGGACGGGGCGCCCGTTGAACGACACGATCTTGTCGCCGGCCCGCAGGCCCGCGGCCTTGGCCGGGGAGTCCTTGGCGCCGGCCGGGCACTTGTCGGTCTTGGCGGCGGCCGAGATGACGCAGTCCGAGACGGAGCCGACCGAGGTCGTCTGGGTGTTGATGCCGAAGCCCATCAGCACGCTCATGAAGATCACGACCGCCAGGATCAGATTCATGAACGGCCCGGCGAACATCACGATGACGCGCTTCCAGGGCTTGCGGGTGTAGAAGAGCCGCTTCTCGTCGCCGGGCTGCAGCTCCTCGAAGGCCGCCGAGCGGGCGTCCTCGATCATGCCGCGGAACGGCGAGGTGGAGCGGGCCTGGAGCTGTCCGTCGTCCCCGGGCGGGAACATCCCGATCATGCGGATGTAGCCGCCGAGCGGGACGGCCTTGACGCCGTACTCGGTGTCGCCCTTCTTACGGGAGAAGAGCGTCGGACCGAAGCCCACCATGTACTGCGGCACGCGGATACCGAACATCTTGGCCGTGGAGAGGTGGCCGAGCTCGTGCCAGGCGATGGAGAACAGCAGGCCGACGACGAAGACGACTATGCCGAGAATGGTCATCCAGGTCGTCATGCGCGAGCCTCCGAAGGTGTCCGTGCCGCACGGGCGGCCAGTTCGCGGGCGCGGGCGCGCGCCCAGGTCTCCGCCTCCAGGACGTCCGCGACCGTCAGGGAAGTTCCCCGGGCGGGCGTGCCGTGTTCGGCGACCACATCGGCGACGGTATCCACAATCCCTGTGAACGGCAGCCCGCCCTTGAGGAATGCCTCCACGCATTCCTCGTTCGCCGCGTTGAAGACGGCCGGGGCGGTGCCGCCCAGATCACCGACGTGGCAGGCCAGCGGGACGGACGGGAAGGCGGACCCGTCCAGCGGGAAGAACTCCCAGGTCTGGGCCTTCGTCCAGTCCACGCCCGGTGCGGCGTCCGGGACCCGCTCGGGCCAGCCGATGCCCAGCGCGATCGGCATCCGCATATCGGGCGGGCTGGCCTGGGCGAGCGTGGAGCCGTCGGTGAACTCCACCATCGAGTGGATGTAGGACTGCGGATGGACGACGACCTCGATGCGGTCGAAGGGGACGTCGAACAGCAGATGCGCCTCGATGACCTCCAGGCCCTTGTTGACGAGGGTCGCGGAGTTGATGGTGACGACCGGGCCCATCGACCAGGTGGGGTGGGCCAGCGCCTGCTCGGGGGTGACACCGGCCAGCTCCCGCTTCGTACGGCCGCGGAACGGGCCGCCGGACGCGGTGACCACGAGCTTGCGGACCTCGGCACGCGCGCCGCCGGCCAGCGCCTGGAAGAGCGCGGAGTGCTCGGAGTCGACGGGGATGATCTGGCCGGGCCCGGCGACCGCCTTGACCAGCGGGCCGCCGACGATCAGCGACTCCTTGTTGGCGAGGGCCAGCACCCGGCCCGCCTTCAGGGCCGCCAGTGTCGGGGCGAGGCCGATGGAACCTGTGATGCCGTTGAGGACGGTGTGGCAGGGCGAGGCGGCGAGTTCGGTCGCCGCGTCGGGGCCGGCCAGGATCTCGGGCAGCGGCTCGCCCGCGCCGTAGCGGTCCGCCAGCGCCCTGCGCAGCGCGGGCACCGCGTCCTCGCGGGCCACCGCGACGGCGGTCACCCGCAGCTGGTGCGCCTGCTCGGCGAGCAGCTCGACCCGGCCGCCGGCCGCGGAGAGCGCGGTGACCCGGAAGCGGTCGGGGTTGCGCAGCACGATGTCGATCGCCTGGGTGCCGATCGAACCGGTCGAACCGAGGATCACCAGGGAACGGGGCCCGCTCGGGCCGTCCGGGTCGCCGGCGGCCGGCTCGAAGCGCAGGTGCGGGTGGGCGAGGGAGTCCGTCATGAGGTCCATTGTGGCCGGTCGCCGGGGGGCGGTGGACACCAAGGGCGGGTTAGCCGATCATGCGGGCCCGGAGGCGGCCGACACGTCCCGGGGCCGCCCCGGCGGATCACCGCCGGGGCGGCCCCGGGATGCGGGCGCGTCCGGTTCAGCGGATGGGCCGCCGGACGTTGTCCGTCATGCTCGGGCCCGGGGTGGCGTCGGCGATCCAGGGGCCGTCGCCGCTGGGGTCGACGATGCCGTCCTCCAGCCAGGTGTAGCTGCCGTCGAGCACTCCGGAGACGACCTTGCGGTCGAGTTCGTCGGTGTTGGTCCACAGCCGGCCGAACAGCTCCTCGACGCGGATCCGCGCCTGCCGGCAGAACACATCGGCCAGCTGCTGCGCCTCGCGCCCGTGGTCGTCGGTCTCCCGCAGGTACTCGGCGCGGACGCAGGCGGCGCTCATCGCGAACAGCTCGGCGCCGATGTCGACGATCCGGCCGAGGAAGCCCTGCTTGGTCTCCATCCGGCCCTGCCAGCGGGACATCGCGTAGAACGTGGAGCGGGCGAGCTTGCGGGAGGTCCGCTCGACATACCGCAGATGCCCGGCGAGCATCCCGAACTCCTGGTAGGTACGCGGGAGTTGGCCCGGTCCGGCGACGAGCTTGGGCAGCCAGCGGGCGTAGAATCCGCCGGCCTTGGCCGCCGCCCTGCCCTTGTCGGCGAGGGTCTTGTCGGGGTCGATGAGGTCGCCGGCGACCGACAGATGGGCGTCCACCGCCTCCCGGGCGATCAGCAGATGCATGATCTCCGTGGAGCCCTCGAAGATCCGGTTGATGCGCATGTCGCGCAGCAGCTGCTCGGCGGGGACCGCGCGTTCGCCGCGGGCGGCGAGCGAGTCGGCGGTCTCGAAGCCGCGGCCGCCGCGGATCTGGACGAGTTCGTCGGCGATCAGCCAGCCCATCTCGGAACCGTAGAGCTTGGCGAGGGCGGCCTCGATGCGGATGTCGTTGCGGTTCTCGTCGGCCATCTGGGAGGAGAGGTCGACGACCGCTTCGAGGGCGAAGGTCGTGGCGGCGATGAAGGAGATCTTGGCGCCGACGGCCTCGTGCTTGGCGACCGGGCGGCCCCACTGCTCACGGGCCCCGGACCACTCGCGGGCGATCTTCAGGCACCACTTGCCGGAGCCGACGCACATCGCGGGCAGCGACAGCCGTCCGGTGTTGAGGGTGGTCAGCGCGATCTTCAGGCCGGCGCCCTCGGGGCCGATGCGGTTCGCGGCCGGGACCCGCACCTGGTGGAAGCGGGTGACGCCGTTCTCCAGGCCGCGCAGGCCCATGAAGGCGTTGCGGTTCTCGACCGTGATGCCCGGCGCGTCCGCCTCGACCACGAACGCCGTGATGCCGCCCTTGTGCCCCTCGGAGGCGGGCACCCGCGCCATCACGACCAGCAGATCGGCGACCACGCCGTTGGTGGTCCACAGCTTCACGCCGTCGAGCACGTAGTGGTCGCCCTCCGGGACGGCCACGGTCGCCAGCCGGGCCGGGTCCGAACCGACGTCGGGCTCGGTCAGCAGGAACGCCGAGATGTCCGTCCGCGCCAGGCGCGGCAGGAACGTCTCCTTCTGCTCCTTGGTGCCGAACAGCTTCAGGGGCTGCGGTACGCCGATCGACTGATGCGCGGAGAGCAGCGCGCCGATGGCGGGGCTGGCGGTGCCGACCAGGGCCAGCGCCCGGTTGTAGTAGACCTGGGTCAGTCCGAGGCCGCCGTACTTCGGGTCGATCTTCATGCCGAGCGCGCCGAGCTCCTTGAGCCCCTTGATGGTCTCGTCCGGAATCGTTCCCTCTCGCTCGATCCGGGCGCTGTCGATCTTCGTCTCGCAGAACTCACGCAGCGTGGCGAGGAATTTCTCGCCGCGGCGCACGTCGTCGACCGCGGGGGTGGGGTGCGGATGGATCAGGTCGAGCCGGAAGCGCCCCAGAAACAGTTCCTTGGCGAAGCTGGGCTTGCGCCAGTCCTGCTCGCGGGCCGCCTCGGCGACCTGGCGTGCTTCGCGCTCGGAAACGTTGCGGATGGATGGAGCGGTCATCAGGAGCTCACCTCGCCGCGGGTTCGGCAGTTCAGCGCCGGCGGCCGGTCGGCCGCTGGACAGCGCTACTTGTGAGAGTTACCCGATCCGCACGGGTTGCACCACTGGAGGTACGAGGAGAAGCCGGGCGCAAGGGCGCCCGCGCGCCATGGGAGGCCTGCGCCCCGGCGCCGGTCCCTGAGGACACCCGGCCCTCGGCCCTTCGGGGGGGTGGGGCACGGCCTCCGCCGCCGGGCCCGCCGCACCCGCCGCGGGCCGGAACGGGCCGGAACGGGCCGGAACGGGCCGGAACGGGCCGGAACGGCGGACGCGGCGCGCTCCGCACCGCAGGGTGCCGAGCGCGCCGCGCCGGGGCCGGCGCCGGAGCGCCGGGCGTGGCCCGGAGGGTGATACGGCCCGAGGACGGCCGTCGCTGTCCACCTGGCCGGGCCGGGCCGGTGGGTTACAGCGCGAGTCCGGTGAGGACCATGACCCGCTCGTAGGTGTAGTCGTCCATCGCGAAGCGCACGCCCTCGCGGCCCACGCCGGACTGCTTCACGCCGCCGTACGGCATCTGGTCGGCGCGGTAGGACGGCACGTCGCCGATGATCACGCCGCCGACCTCCAGCGCGCGGTGGGCGCGGAACGCGGTCTGCAGGTCGTGCGTGAAGACGCCCGCCTGCAGGCCGAACTTGGAGTCGTTGACGGCCGCGAACGCCTCGTCGACGCCCTCGACCTTGGTCAGGCTGAGCACCGGTCCGAAGACCTCTTCGCAGGCGAGGGTGGCACCGGCGGGCACGTCCGCCAGCACGGTCGGCGCGTAGGAGGCGCCGTCGCGCTTGCCGCCCGCGAGCAGCTTCGCGCCGCGCTCGACGGCCTCGTCCACCCAGGACTCGACGCGCCGGGCGGCGTCCTCGCTCACCAGCGGGCCGACCTCGGTCGCGTCGTCGGAGGGGTCGCCGGTGACCTGTGCCTCGACGGCCGCCACGATCTTCGGCACCAGCCGGTCGTAGACGGACGCGTCGGCGATCACCCGCTGCACCGAGATGCAGGACTGGCCGCCCTGGTAGTTGGAGAAGGTGGCGATGCGCTGCGCCGCCCAGTCCAGGTCCGCCTCGGAGGAGAAGTCCGGCAGCACGACGGCGGCGCCGTTGCCGCCGAGCTCCAGGGTGCAGTGCTTGCGCGGCACCGAGTCCAGGATCGCGTAGCCGACCTTCTCGGAGCCGGTGAAGGAGACCACCGGCAGCCGCTCGTCCTGAACCAGCGCCGGCATCCGGTCGTTGGGCACCGGGAGGATCGACCAGGAGCCGGCCGGCAGGTCGGTCTCGGCCAGCAGCTCGCCGATGAGCAGGCCGGAGAGCGGGGTGGCGGGGGCCGGCTTGAGGATGATCGGGGCGCCGGCGGCGATGGCCGGGGCGACCTTGTGGGCGCAGAGGTTCAGCGGGAAGTTGAACGGGGCGATGCCCAGCACCGTGCCGCGCGGGAAGCGGCGGGTCAGCGCGAGCCGGCCGGCGCCGCCCGCGTCGGTGTCCAGCCGCTGCGCCTCGCCGCCGTTGAAGCGGCGGGCCTCCTCGGCCGCGAAGCGGAACACGGACACGGCCCGGCCGACCTCGCCGCGCGCCCACTTCATGGGCTTGCCGTTCTCCGCGGAGATCAGCCGGGCGATCTCCTCCGTACGCTCCACCAGCCGGCGGTGCACATGGTCCAGGGCGGCGGCCCGTACATGCGCGGGGGTCGCGGCCAGCTCGTCCTGAACCGCGACGGAGGCCGCGATGGCCTCCTCGACCTGCGCCTCGGTGGGGACGCTCACCGTGCCGACGAGACGTCCGTCCCAGGGGGAGGTGACATCGAAGGTGGCCTCACCGGTGGCCTCGCGGCCGGCGAGCCAGAAGGCGGTGGGGGCTGCATCAGTGGGGATCGGCACAGTGGAACCCGGCCCTTCAGAAGTGGTGGGTGGTGCGCATGGCTCAGCGAGCGCCTCTGCGGTTTTGACTCTGCACCCAAGGTAGGGGGACGGCGGCGCCGTGGCGTTTGTCCGTAGCGGAGTAATCGACGGGCCCGCCTCTCCGCGGTGGAGGGGGCGTACGGGGTGGGTCGCGAACGGCGACGGACCGGCCGTCACAGGGTGGGCAGCGGACCGGCCGTCACAGGGAGGGCGACGGGCCGGCCCCGCCCTCGTTGCCCTGGGAGGTCGAGGTCGCCTTCAGCGCCAGCCACAGCTCCATCCGCACGTCCGCGTCGTCCAGCGAGCGCCCCAGGATCTCCTCCACCCGCCGCATCCGGTATCGCAGGGTGTGGCGGTGGACGCCGAGGTCGGCGGCGGCCGCGTCCCACTGGCCGTGCCGGGCCAGCCAGGCCCGCAGCGAGGCGACCAGATCGCCGCGGCCGGTCGCGTCGTGCTCGCGCAGCGCCCGCAGCAGCCCGTCCGCGAAGGCGCGGACCGCGTCGTCGGCGAGCAGCGGCAGCACGGATCCGGCCGCCACGTCCTCGTGCTCGACCAGCGCCCGGCCGCGCCGGCGGGCCACCGACAGCGCCTGTTCGGCCTGGCGGTAGGCGTGCGCGGCGGCCATCGGTCCGGTCGGCGCCGAGAGCCCGACGGCCACCGTCCCGCCCCGGCCGCTCTCCCCGCGCCCGGACCGGCCGCGCGGGCGCGGCCGCGCACCGGCGCGGGCCTCGGCCTCGGCGGCGTAGCCGGCACAGGCGTCCGCGGCCGCGCCGCCGTCCGCGACGAGCACGATCAGCCGGCCGCCGTCCGGCACGGCGAGCAGCGCCTCACCGGTCCGGGCGGCCGCGGAGTCCATCGCGTCGGCCAGCCCGTCGAGGCCCCCCGGGGAGACGGCGCCCTCGGCCGCCCCCGGCGACTGTTCCTCGGCGGGCACCGGCTCGGCGACCACCACCCGGAACGGCGCGTCCAGCAGTCCGCCGTAGAGCCGCCCCGCCACCGCCCGCGCATGGTCCGGCTCCCCCGCGAGCAGCATCTTCAGCACCGCCGCGCCCAGCCGGGCCTCGGCGTCCTGCAACGCCCTGGACCGCTCGGTGGTCAGGGTGAGCAGCGCGACCGCGGAGTGCACGGCGTAGCGCTCGGCCGTGCCGAGCGGCGCGGCGGTGCCGACCGCGAGCACCCCGCGGGCCCGCCGCCCCGTGCCCAGCGACTGCAGTTCGACCCGGTCGTCGCCGTCGGTGTCGCTGACCACGGAGCTGGCGGGTGCGGGCCGCTCGCGCAGCCGCCCGACGTCCTCGGCGAGCCGGGCCGCGCGCCGGGCCGCCCAGTCGGGGGCGGCGGCGACCACCGCGCCCGAGGCGTCGTAGAGCGCGGCCCAGCCGTCCAGATGGGCCGCGAGCCGGGCCAGGAGTTCGGCCGGGCCCTCGGTCCCGAGCGCCGCCCGGGTCAGCTCCCGCTGCGCCTCGAACCCCGCGGTCACCGCGCGGTACTGGTCGGCGGCGACGGCCGCCGAGACCGCCTTGCTGATCGCGATGAACGGTGTCCTGCGGGGCACCCCGAGCAGCGGCAGCCCCTCCTCCCTGGCCGCCTCGACCAGCGCCGCCGGCACCCCCTCGTAGTTCACCCCGACCGCGAAGCCCAGCCCGACCACCCCGGCCCGCGCGACCCGCCGCACATAGCTGCGGGTCGCCTCGGCGTCCTCCGCGTCCAGCTTGAGCGCGGTGATCAGCAGCAGCTCGCCGCCTTCCATGTACGGCACCGGATCGATCAGCTCGCTCGCGTGCGCCCAGCGCACCGGCACGTCCAGGTGCCCCTCGCCGGCGAGCACGGTCAGCTTGAGCGCGGTGTGGTTGACCAGGGAAGCGAGCGTGTGCGGCATGGGACCTTCGTGACGTCGACGACTGCGGGGGACGGCCGATCGACAACCGGTCACCGGCAGGGCCGGGGGACCGGCCGCCGACCCACTGTTTTTTCGCCGCCCCGTATGAACGGCCAGTGTCGATTCTGCCTCAGCGGAGGAATCCGGGGGACCCACGGGCCGGACATTCCCGCCGCCCCCGGTCCCGCCCTCGCCGCGTTCTTCGACCCCACCGGGGGCACCCGGCAGGTCTCGCTGCGCGCCCTGGACC
>NZ_SDIG01000188.1:0-11794 GCF_004122755.1 Streptomyces sp. TM32 | reverse complement strand
CAGGAGCTCGGCGAGCGCCGAAGTGGCCGCCCCTTCCGCCAGATACGCGCGGCGCGCCCGTCGCAGATACCACCGGAGCCCGCCCAGCAGCCCGCCCCGGCGCCCGCCGTACCCGCCGACGACCGGATCGACGTCACGGCCGTGCACTACGCCTACGACCACGGGCACGACGACGTGCTGCGCGGCGTCGACCTGACCGTCCGCCCCGGCGAACGGCTGGCTCTGGTCGGCCCGTCGGGGGCCGGGAAGTCGACCCTGGGGCGGCTGCTGGCAGGGATCGACGCCCCGCGCAGCGGCTCGGTGACGGTCGGCGGGGCGCCGGTCGCGGCGCTGGATCCGGACGTGTTGCGCCGGCAGATCGTCCTGGTGACCCAGGAGCACCATGTGTTCCTGGGCACCGTCCGGGACAATCTGCGGCTCGCCGCGCCCGGGGCCGACGACGCCGCGCTGCACGCCGCGCTGGCCGCCGTGGGAGCCGAGTGGGCCGGGGAGCTGCCGGCCGGTCTGGGCACCGAGCTGGGCGCCGGCGGGCACCGCCTCGACGGTTCGCAGTCGCAGCAACTGGCCCTGGCCCGGGTGGTGCTGGCGGATCCGCACACCCTGATCCTGGACGAGGCGACGGCGCTGCTCGACCCGCGGACGGCCCGGCACACCGAGCGCGCCCTGGCCGCCGTGCTGCGGGGGCGTACGGTCATCGCGATCGCACACCGGCTGCACACCGCCCACGACGCGGACCGGGTGGCCGTCATGGAGGGCGGCCGGCTGACCGAACTCGGCACCCACGACGAGCTGGTGGCGGCGGACGGCGCCTATGCCGCACTGTGGCACTGCTGGCACGGCCGGGGCCCCGCCGCGCCGGACGCGACGTGAGCCGGTCGTCCCGGGTGCGGATCCGGACGGCCGTGAGCTGCGGTTCGAGCCGTTCCGGAGCCCGGGAGCACGGGAGCGGCGTATCCGCCGATCACGGACCGTCCGGCTTCCGGACACGGATTTCGGGCAACGGACGGTTTCCGGCCAATTAGTTGAACGGAGCCTGACAACAAGCCACGTGAGGTGGGACTCTTCCCCGCAACCGCCGCACGGACCCCCACCGCACCAGCCGCCGCGGCAGCGTTTTCCTCAGCACCACCCGCTCCACCGGCAACGCCACGTATCACTGGCACGCCGCGTATCACCCGTACGTCTCCCCCCACACGCTCCAAGAGTTCTGCCTCGCTCTGCCCGGACGGCCGATGGGCCGCCTGGTCCCCCTCGGCCGCCCCGTCACGTCGCGGCCACCGCAGAAGGAGTCAGCGTGAGACGCACCCCCCATGGACGCGCCGTTGCGACCGGCGCACTCGTCGCCGTCACGGCGATGCTGGCCGTCGGTGTCCAGGCCGGCACCGGTACGGCGGCCACCCCGCGGCCGGGCACCACGCATGCCACGCCCCGGCCCGGCGCACTGCCGGCCAAGCTGTCCCCGTCCCAGCGTGCGGAGCTGATCAGGGCAGCGAACGCCACCACGGCACGGACCGCCCGGGAGCTGAAGCTCGGGGCGAAGGAGAAGCTGGTCGTCAAGGACGTCTCGAAGGACGTCGACGGCACCGTGCACACCCGCTACGAGCGCACCTACGAGGGACTGCCCGTCCTCGGCGGTGACCTCGTGGTGCACCAGAGCAAGGGCGGCGCGCTCAAGGGCGTCACCAAGGCCGTCCGCTCCCAGCTCAAGGTCGTGAGCACCACCGCGAAGGTGCACCCGGCCACCGCCGAGGCGAAGGCCGTGTCGTCGGCCCGGGCGCTCGGCTCGACGAAGACCGAGGCCGCCAAGGCACCGCGCAAGGTGATCTGGGTCGCCGACGGCAAGCCGCTGCTCGCGTACGAGACGGTGGTCGGCGGGCTCCAGGACGACGGCACGCCCAACCAGTTGCACGTCATCACGGACGCCACGACCGGCGCCAAGCTCTTCCAGTACCAGGGGATCGAGCAGGGCGTCGGCAACAGCGAGTACAGCGGCAAGGTCAACTTCGGCACGTCGGGCTCGGCGCCCAACTTCTCGATGACCGACCCGACCCGCGGCAACCACAAGACGTACGACCTCAAGCACGGTTCGTCCGGGACGGGTTCGCTGTTCACCGACGCCGACGACACCTGGGGCGACGGCACCGCGCAGAACGCCCAGACGGCCGGTGTCGACGCGGCCTACGGCGCCCAGGTGACCTGGGACTACTACAAGAACGTGCACGGCCGCAGCGGCATCCGCGGGGACGGCGTCGGCGCCTACTCCCGCGTCCACTACGGCAACAGCTACGTCAACGCGTTCTGGGACGACGGCTGCTTCTGCATGACGTACGGCGACGGCTCCGGCAACGCCGCCCCCCTGACCTCCATCGACGTGGCCGGCCACGAGATGTCGCACGGTGTCACCGCGGCCACCGCGAACCTCACCTACAGCGGCGAGTCCGGCGGTCTGAACGAGGCGACCTCGGACATCTTCGGCACCTCGGTCGAGTTCTACGCCAACAACTCCGCCGACCCCGGTGACTACCTCATCGGCGAGAAGATCGACATCAACGGCGACGGCACCCCGCTGCGCTACATGGACAAGCCGTCCAAGGACGGCGCGTCGGCGGACTACTGGTCGAGCAACGTCGGCAACAAGGACGTGCACTACTCGTCCGGTGTCGCCAACCACTTCTTCTACCTGCTGTCCGAGGGCAGCGGCCCGAAGGACATCGGCGGCGTCCACTACGACAGCCCGACCTTCGACAACCTGCCGGTCCCGGGCATCGGCCGGGCCAACGCGGAGAAGGTCTGGTTCAAGGCACTCAGCCAGTACATGAGCGCCAACACCAACTACGCGGGCGCCCGCGACGCCACCCTGAAGGCCGCGGCGGACCTCTTCGGCCAGGGCAGCGCGTCGTACAACACGGTCGCCAACACCTGGGCGGCGGTCAACGTCGGCTCGCGCGTCCCGGACGGCGGCGGGGTCACCGTCACCAACCCGGGCAACCAGTCCAGCACCGTGGGCCAGGCCGCCAGCCTGCAGATCAAGGCGACCAGCGGCACCGCGGGCGCGCTCTCGTACGCGGCGACCGGGCTGCCCGCCGGGCTGTCGCTCAACACGAGCACGGGTCTGATCTCCGGCACGCCGACCACGGCCGGCACCAGCAATGTGACGGTCACGGTCACCGACGCCGCGAAGAAGACCGGGACGGCCGCCTTCACCTGGACGGTCAGCACCTCCGGTGGCGGCAGCGTCTTCGAGAACACCGACGACGTGGCGATCCCGGACGCGGGCGCGGCGGTCACCTCGCCGATCAACGTCGGCCGCAGCGGCAACGCCCCGAGCACGCTCAAGGTCGGCGTCGACATCGTCCACAGCTACCGCGGTGACCTGGTCATCGACCTGATCGCCCCGGACGGCACCGCCTACCGGCTGAAGAACGCCAACCCGTTCGACTCGGCGGCGAACGTGAAGACCACGTACACCGTCAACGCCTCCTCCGAGAAGGCGAGCGGCACCTGGAAGCTGCGGGTGCAGGACATCTACGCGGAGGACAGCGGCAACATCAACAGCTGGAAGCTCACTTTCTGACCAACTGCCGCACCAAAGAGTCACCTTGGTGTGACATAAGCGGGCCGTCAGTTCGAGCCACCTGGCAACGGGCCTGCTGAGCACGGCGATTGGGCGTCGTCCCCGGGTCACCGGGGGCGACGCCCCTCTCCGTTATACGAACCGCGATCACCACTCTACGGACGATTTCCAGCCAACCTGTGAACAGCCTCCTGACATGCACGCGTTCGAATGGCAGTCTTCCCGAACGCACGTCACACCCGCATCGCTTTGCACCCCCACCACTTGGCAAAGTTGAAGGAGCACGCGTGACCCCCCGCATATCTCGCAAGACCCGTGTGACCGGTGGCGCCATCGCCGCCGCCGCTCTGCTGGCCGCCGGTATCGCCGGCACCGCAGGAGCCTCCACCGCCCCGGCCCCCACCAAGGACGGTTCACCCCTCAAGCTCAGCGCCTCGCAGCGCACCGAGCTGCTGCGCGACGCCGGCGCCGCGAAGGTCCAGATGGCCAAGGAACTCGGCCTGGGCTCGCAGGAGAAGCTGGTCGTCAAGGACGTCATCAAGGACGCCGACGGCACCACCCACACCCGCTACGACCGCACCTACGCCGGCCTGCCGGTGCTGGGCGGCGACCTGGTCGTGCACACCGCCAAGGGCGGCGCGGTCAAGGGCACCACCAAGTCGACCGAGAAGTCGATCAAGGTGGCCTCCACCACGGCGAAGATCGCCCCGACCGCCGCCGCGCAGTCGGCCCAGGGCTTGGCCGCGAAGTCGCTCAGCGCCAAGAAGGCCGACGCGCAGGCGCCCCAGAAGGTCGTCTGGGCCGCCTCCGGCTCGCCCGTCCTCGCCTACGACACCGTCGTCAAGGGCGTCCAGAAGGACGGCACGCCCAGCCGCATGCACGTCATCACCGACGCCAACAGCGGCAAGAAGCTCTTCCAGTACGACGACATCCGTACCGGCAAGGGCGAGAGCGAGTTCAGCGGCAGCGTCGACCTGGGCACCTCCAAGGAGGGCAGCGGCTTCACGCTGACCGACGCCGACCGCGGCGGTCACAAGACCGTCAACCTCGGCAACAGCGAGTCCGGTGAGGGCAAGGCCTTCACGGACGAGGACGACAAGTGGGGCACCGGTAAGCCCGACAACCCGCAGACCGCGGCCGTCGACGCCCACTACGGTGCGGCCGAGACCTGGGACTACTACAAGAAGGTCCACGGCCGCAACGGCATCAAGGGCGACGGCAAGGGCGCCACGTCCCGCGTGCACTACGGCAAGAACTACGTCAACGCCTTCTGGGACGACAGCTGCTTCTGCATGACGTACGGCGACGGCGAGGGCGACAAGGCCCCGCTCACCGCCCTCGACGTCGCGGCCCACGAGATGTCGCACGGTGTCACCGCGGCCACCGCCAAGCTGGAATACAGCGGTGAGTCCGGCGGCCTCAACGAGGGCACCTCGGACATCTTCGGCACCTCGGTCGAGTTCTACGCCAAGAACGACAAGGACCCGGGCGACTACCTCATCGGCGAGAAGATCAACATCAACGGTGACGGCAAGCCGCTGCGCTACATGGACAAGCCGTCCAAGGACGGTCAGTCGAAGGACTTCTGGGACTCCAAGACCGGGGACCTCGACCCGCACTACTCGTCGGGTGTCGCCAACCACTTCTTCTACCTGCTGTCCGAGGGCAGCGGCCCGAAGGAGATCGGTGGCGTCAAGTACGACAGCCCGACCGCGGACAACAAGAAGGTCGAGGGCATCGGCCGGGACAAGGCCGAGAAGATCTGGTTCAAGGCCCTGACCGAGTACATGACCTCGAACACCGACTACAAGGCCGCCCGCGAGGCGACCATCAAGGCTGCGACCGACCTGTACAAGGCCGGCAGCCCCGAGGTCAAGGGCGTCGAGGCCGCCTGGACCGGCGTCGCCGTCAAGTGACGCAACGAGCGGGAACGTGCTGAACGTGCCGGGGTGAGCCCACCCCGGAGCGGGCGGTGTCCGGAGACTTCCGGGCACCGCCCTCACGCGTTTCCGGGGCCGGGAAGCGTGCGGTGCCGCCGACCGGCGTGCCTGCGCCGGGCTCACGCGACGCCGGCTGGGCCGTGCCGAGCCGGGCCGAAGCGCCGCCGGCCGGCCCAGAAGCGCGGCGCGGGCGCCGCACCCCGCCCGCGCCACCGCCTCAACTCACCTCCCCTCCCGGGCATTTCCGGCCGGACGGAGACCGTTCACGGCTCCCGACCCGTCGCTCGATATGGCTGATTCCACCCCCTCATGCGCCCTTGTACGGACTACTTCCTGGGGGGAGGCTGCGAGGTGACGCCGACGGGCCCCGGCGCGACACCGGACATCCGCTCCACCGCAACTCCGCTGTGATCACACCGAGTTGAGGAGGCGAACCCGACCGTGTCAGCGCGGCTCCGCAAGCACCCGCGCGGGGGCGACGGCCCGTCCGCCGGGACGCGGCGGATCCGCGGTGCGGCAGCGGTGCACGGTCCGGTGGACCTCCCCGGCCACCCCTTTCGGGAAGGCCCGCCGGGAACACCGTGGTCCCCCCGCGCCGCACCTGCACACCGGATCCACCGGGGCACCGCCGGCCACAGACGGCCGGTGGAGCAGCACCCCGCCCCGCCGTGCCATCCGCCAGCCGAGTGAAAGCGGACAGGAGCGCCCATGCCCGCAGCCGTTCCCCTTGCCGTAAAGCGGATACAAAGGACAGAACCCCGCAAAGCACCACAAGCCCAGGTGAGCCCATGATCGGTCGCATTCCTGTTCTGGACATCCGCCCGCAGATCGATTGCGGCCGCCGCCCGGCGAAGGCCGTGGTGGGTGAGACCTTCGAGGTCTCGGCCACCGTCTTCCGCGAGGGGCACGAGGCGGTCGCGGCGAATGTGGTGCTGCGCAATCCGGCCGGCCGCTGCGGCCCCTGGACACCGATGCGGGAGCGGTCGCCCGGCACCGACCGCTGGAGCGCCGAGGTCACCCCCGCCGTCGAGGGCCGCTGGTCGTTCACCGTCGAGGCCTGGTCCGACCCGGTCACCACCTGGCGCCGGCACGCCGCGATCAAGATCCCCGCGGGCCTCGATTCCGAGCTGATGCTCACCGAGGGCGCCGAACTCCATGAGCGGGCGGCCGCGGAGGTCCCCAAGAGCGACGGGCGCGAGGCGGTGCTCGCCGCCGTGGACGCGCTGCGCAACCCCGACCTGCCCGCCGCCACCCGGCTCGCCGCAGCCCTCTCCCCCCAGGTCACCGAGGCGCTGGACCGCCATCCGCTGCGCGAACTGCTCACCGTCTCGCGCCCGATGCCGCTGGTCGTCGAGCGCCGGCGGGCCCTGTACGGCTCGTGGTACGAGCTCTTCCCGCGCTCCGAGGGCGCCACCGTCACCCCGGACGGCACGGTGGTCAGCGGCACCCTGCGCACCGCGGCCGACCGGCTGCCGGCCGTCGCCGCCATGGGCTTCGACGTGGTCTACCTCCCGCCGGTCCACCCCATCGGCAACGCCTTCCGCAAGGGCCCCAACAACGCGCTGTCGGCCGGCCCGGACGACGTCGGCTCGCCCTGGGCCATCGGCTCGGCGGCCGGCGGCCATGACGCCCTCCACCCCGACCTGGGCACCTTCGAGGACTTCGAGCACTTCGTGCGCACCGCCCGTGAGCTGCGGATGGAGGTGGCCCTGGACTTCGCGCTGCAGTGCTCCCCCGACCATCCCTGGGTCACCCTGCACCCCCAGTGGTTCTCGCACCGCGCCGACGGCTCCATCGCCTACGCCGAGAATCCGCCGAAGAAGTACCAGGACATCTACCCCCTCGCCTTCGACGCCGACTTCCGCGGGCTGGTGCGCGAGACCGAGCGGGTGCTGCGCTTCTGGATGGCCAAGGGCGTACGGATCTTCCGCGTGGACAACCCGCACACCAAGCCGGTGGCCTTCTGGGAGAAGGTGATCGGCGACATCAACCGCACCGATCCGGACGTGCTCTTCCTCGCCGAGGCGTTCACCCGCCCGGCCATGCTGCACACCCTCGCCCAGATCGGCTTCCACCAGTCGTACACGTACTTCACCTGGCGCAACACCAAGCAGGAGCTGACCGAGTACCTCACCGAGCTGTCCGGTGAGTCGGCGTCCTATCTGCGGCCCAACTTCTTCGTCAACACCCCGGACATCCTGCACGCCTACCTCCAGGAGGGCGGCCGCCCCGCCTTCGAGGTACGCGCCGTGCTGGCCGCGACGCTCGCCCCCACCTGGGGCGTCTACGCCGGGTACGAGCTCTGCGAGTCGACACCGCTGCGGCCGGGCAGCGAGGAGTACCTGGACTCGGAGAAGTACCAGCTCAGACCGCGTGACTGGGACGCGGCGGCGCGGGCGGGGCACACCATCGCCCCCCTGATCACCACCCTCAACCGCATCCGCCGCCGGCACCCCGCCCTGCAGCAGCTGCGCAATCTGCACTTCCACCAGGTCGACAACGACGCCGTCCTCGCCTACTCCAAGCGCGAGGGGCGCGGCGAGCGGACCGACACGGTGCTCACGGTGGTCAACCTCGACCCGCACCACACCCACGAGGCGACGGTGTCGTTGGACATGCCGGAACTCGGCCTCGGCCGGCACGAGTCCTTCCCGGTGCGCGATGAGCTCACCGGCGATACCTACCACTGGGGCAGGGACAACTATGTGCGCCTGGGGCCTGGCAGCTCACCGGCGCCCGCCCATGTGCTGTCGCTGCGACCGTCCTCACCGATCGGAGGGTCACCCAATTGATCGTCAATGAGCCCGTCCCCGACACCTTCGAGGACACCCCGGCCAAAGACCGCGATCCCGACTGGTTCAAACGGGCCGTCTTCTACGAAGTCCTGGTGCGCTCGTTCCAGGACAGCAACGGCGACGGCATCGGCGACCTCAAGGGCATCACGGCCAAGCTCGACTATCTGCAATGGCTGGGGGTGGACTGTCTCTGGCTGCCGCCGTTCTTCAAATCCCCGCTGCGGGACGGCGGTTACGATGTCGCCGACTACACCGCGGTGCTCCCCGAATTCGGCGATCTGGCCGACTTCGTGGAATTCGTGGACGCCGCCCACCACCGCGGCATGCGGGTCATCATCGACATGGTGATGAACCACACCAGCGACCAGCATCCGTGGTTCCAGGAGTCGCGCACCGACCCCGGCGGGCCGTACGGCGACTATTACATGTGGGCCGACGACGACAAGCAGTACGAGGACGCCCGCATCATCTTCGTCGACACCGAGGCCTCCAACTGGACCTTCGACCCGGTCCGCAAGCAGTACTACTGGCACCGCTTCTTCTCCCACCAGCCGGACCTCAACTACGAGAACCCGGCGGTCCAGGAGGAGATGATCTCCGCCCTGCGCTTCTGGCTCGACCTGGGGATCGACGGCTTCCGGCTGGACGCGGTGCCCTACCTGTACGCCGAGGAAGGCACCAACTGCGAGAATCTCCCCGCCTCGCACGCCTTTCTCAAGCGGGTCCGCGCGGAGATCGACACGCACTATCCGGACACCGTGCTGCTGGCCGAGGCCAATCAGTGGCCGGAGGACGTCGTCGACTACTTCGGCGATTACGGCGTCGGCGGCGACGAATGCCATATGGCCTTCCATTTCCCGGTCATGCCGCGGATCTTCATGGCGGTACGCCGCGAATCGCGCTATCCGGTGTCGGAAATCCTCGCCAAGACCCCGGCGATCCCGTCCGGCTGCCAGTGGGGCATCTTCCTGCGCAACCACGACGAGCTGACCCTCGAAATGGTCACGGACGAAGAACGCGACTACATGTACGCGGAGTACGCCAAGGACCCGAGGATGCGCGCCAATATCGGCATCCGCCGCCGGCTCGCCCCGCTGCTCGACAACGACCGCAATCAGATCGAGCTCTTCACCGCCCTGCTGCTGTCGCTGCCCGGCTCACCGATCCTCTATTACGGCGACGAGATCGGGATGGGCGACAACATCTGGCTCGGCGACCGGGACGCGGTGCGCACCCCGATGCAGTGGACGCCGGACCGCAATGCCGGCTTCTCCTCCTGCGACCCCGGCCGGCTCTTCCTGCCGACCATCATGGATCCCGTCTACGGGTACCAGGTCACCAACGTCGAGGCCGCGATGAGTTCGCCGTCCTCGCTGCTGCACTGGACCCGCCGGATGATCGAGATCCGTAAGCAGAACCCGGCGTTCGGGCTCGGCAGCTACACCGAGCTGTCCTCCACCAACCCGGCGGTCCTGGCCTTTCTGCGGGAGGCCCCGGGCACCGGCGGCGCGGACGACGACCTGGTGCTGTGCGTGCACAACTTCTCGCGCTTCGCCCAGCCCACGGAGCTGGATCTGCGGGCGTTCAGCGGCCGCCATCCGGTGGAACTCATCGGCGGTGTCCGCTTCCCGGCCATCGGGGAACTGCCGTATCTGCTGACCCTCGCGGGCCACGGGTTCTACTGGTTCCGGCTGCGCAAAAACTCGGGATAGGCCGCCGGCGCCCTGACCGGGCACGGGTTGCCGGGATCGACGCCCGTACGCGGCCGCATGGCGCGTACGGGCGTTTTTTGACCTTTCGCCCGGGCAGCCTCCCTACTACCGCACGGGCCGGGTGGGCCATCGTCGGTCCCCCCGGCCCCGCAGGGGGACACCGCGCAGCGGAACAGCACGGGCCCGAATTCCGCTGCCGTACGGACGCTCTCGCACGAGGCGCCCCCGGACTCCGTCTGGGGGTACCCCCACCGCGCCGCCGCACAGTCAAGGCCGCATTCCGGGACACTTAGCCCTATATGTCGTGTGCCCGGGGAAAGGACGCGACGCCATGTCGGACACCGCCTCGACCCGTGCCACCCGCCACACCCCTGATCGCCGCCCGCTCGCCACCGCACCCGATCTGCTGTCCTCGCTGGCCGCCCTGCTCACCGCATGGGTGCCCCGCCAGCGCTGGTTCGCCGGCAAGGGGCGGATGGTCACCGGCTTCTCCCTGCTCTCGGCGACCGAGCTGCTGCCGTGCACCACCGACGGCAGCGCGCCGGGTCTGCTGCATCTGCTCGTCCGCGCCCAGCAGAGCGCGCCGCCGAGCCGTACGCCGGCCGGCGACGACTGCTATCAGCTCCTGCTGGGGGTGCATCCGGCGCCGCCGCCGCAGCTGGCGCCCGCGGTGATCGGACGCCCCGGCGGCGGTCCGCTGAGCGGCCGCGCGGTCTACGACGCGCTGCTCGACAACCGGCTGTGCGGGCTGCTGCTGGAGCGGCTGCGGGTGCCGGGCCGGCTCGGCGCACTGCGCTTCTGCCGCGAGCCGGACGCCGTCATCCCCTCCGGGCTCCCGGCCCGGCCGATCGCCGTCGAACAGTCCAACTCCTCGATCGTGTACGGCGATTCCTTCATCCTGAAGGTCTTCCGGCGGATCGAGCCGGGCATCAACCCGGATCTGGAGCTGCCCCGGGCGCTGGCGGACGCCAAATGCGCGCGGGTGCCGGCGCCCGCCGCGTGGTGCGAGACGGCGGCCGCCGGGGAGGACGGCGAGGCGACCACGCTGGGCGTGCTCCAGCCGTTCCTGCCGGGCTCGGCGGACGGCTGGCAGCTGGCACTCAACGCGCTGGCGGTGCGGGCCGACTTCACCGGCTCGGCGCGGGCGCTCGGCCATGCCACCGCGGAGGTGCACACCGCACTCGCCCAGACGCTGCCGACCACCGAGCTGCGCCGCCCGCAGCTCGAAGCGATCGCCGCCCGGATGAACGAGCGGCTGGCGGCCACCGCGCGCGCCGTGCCCGTGCTGCAGCCCTACCGCGCCCGGCTGCGTACCGCCTTCGACGCGCTGGCCGCGCTCGGTCGGGACGGCCGCAGCTGGGCCGCCCAGCGCATCCACGGCGATCTGCATCTGGGCCAGACCCTGCGCTCCGCCGACGAGGGGCGCTGGTCGCTGATCGACTTCGAGGGCGAACCGGCCCGCCCGCTGGCCGAGCGGCGCCGGCTCCAGCCGGCGGTGCGCGACGTCGCGGCGATGCTGCGCTCCTTCGACTACGCCGCGCGCAGCGGACCGGCCGGCGCCGACCCCTGGGCCCTGGAGTGGGCGCGCCGCACCCGCGACGCCTACTGCCTGGGCTACGCGGAAGCCGGCGGGCTCGACCCGCGCTCGGCGCCCGAACTCATGCGCGCCTACGAGACCGACAAGGCCGTCTACGAGGTGCTCTACGAGGCCCGGCACCGGCCCGACTGGCTGGCCGTCCCGATGGCCGCCATCCGGCGGCTGGCCGCGGGCGG